>NZ_SIXC01000016.1 GCF_004309735.1 Desulfovibrio legallii | reverse complement strand
TCAGCGGAGGATTTTTGCTGCTCACGGACTTGAGTCCGCTGCGCGCAAAAATTCTCCGCTTTCTTGTCGGCATCAAAAAAATCTTATTTTTTCCAACCATTACGACATCAGCCCCGCCTCGCAAGCTCGGCGGTCCAAGGTGGCTTCGGGTGCCGCCGTTGGCGGGTTGCGCCTGGCGCGCACAGCCGTATGGCGGCTCAGTCGTCCGTCAGCACGGTAAACCCCGCAGCGGCAAGCGCAGCCATGCTGATCCGGCCGGGGCGGATCAGGCGCAAGGCACGGCCTTGGTCAGGCCCCAAGGGCGCCACCACGGTGGAAGGCAGCGTGCCTTCCGGGGACGGGCCGCCGCGCAGCAGCCGCCCCGCACGGCCATGGAGGGCCAGTCCGCCCAGGGCGGCCAGCAGGCGGGGGTCCAGGTCTTTGGCGCGTTGCGCGGGCTTGCCGCCACTGAGGTTGGCGCTGGTGGCTGTGAGCGCTCCACCGGCCTCCAGAGCCAGGGTGGCCGCCAATGTGTGCGGGGTCACCCGCACGGCCACCTGTCCGTCGGGGTTAACCAGGGACGCGGGCAGGCCGGGACGGGCGGGCAGCAGCACGGTAAGAGGGCCGGGCCAGAATTGCTCAAGCCCTATGGGCATGGCCGTGAGCAGGGCCACGCGGTCCACCTGGGTGGTGTCGGCGGCCAGCAGGGGCAAGGGTTTGTGGACGGGGCGTCCTTTGATCTGGTAGAGCATGTCCACGGCCGCGGCCTGATCGGCCATGCAGCCCAAAGCGAAAAACGTTTCTGTGGGATATATGAGAATGCCGCCGTTGCGCAGGCAGAGGGCCGACGCCGTTACGTCGGAATCTACATAACCGTGTTGGGAAGCCATGTCGGGAAAGCCTTTACGCTGTGTCTTTGTGGGCAGGGTCAAGACAAATTTCTGGAAGGACGCCGCTGCCCATTATACGGCGCGTATTGCCCGTTGGCGACGTCTGGACTGCACTGAGGTGCGCGACGGTTCCGGCGACCTGCCGCCGGAGCAGCGAAATGCTCAGGAGGGGCGCCGTCTGCTGGAGGCCCTAGAACCCCAGGACCTCCCGCTGGTGCTGGACGAGCGGGGGGAACGGCTGACCTCGCCCCAATGGGCGGAACTGTTGCGTCGTATGGATACAGAAGCGCGGGGACGCCCCTGTTTTCTGGTGGGCGGAGCTTGGGGGCTGGACCCCACGGTACGCGATCGAGCCTGCCGCATACTCCGCCTGTCGGATCTGACCCTGCCCCATGAACTGGCCAGGGTGGTTTTGCTGGAGCAACTCTACCGCGCCGAGTGCATCTTACGCAAGGTGCCGTATCACCATTAATTTGACGTGGGTTGTTTTTCGCAGTTCGGCGCGTCGGGACCTTTTCCCTTGTGGAAATTTTTTGCCTTCCCTTTGCCGCAGGGCGGGGCATATTTCGGCCATACCTTCCTGCCGGGGCGTGGGCCCGTATGGTTGCCGGGTCCAGGCCTTTTGCCGGGCGTGGGCCCAGACCTTTGTTACAGGGGGGCTTTCTCCGCTTTTTTGCTCAGTGCCACACGGGCGGCAAAACGGCGCATGGTCAGATGGCACAGGGCCACGGCCAGGGCGTCGGAGGTGTCCAGAGCCCAGGGGCTGTCGGCTTCTTTGACGTTGAGCAGCCGCCGGACCATAAAGGCCACCTGTTCTTTTTCGGCCCGGCCCGTGCCCACCAGGGATTTTTTGACCAATGTGGGTTCGTAGTCGCGGATGGGCAGCCCGTGTGCCGCGCAGGCCGCCACGGCCACGCCTCTGGCCTGGCCCAGCTTCAGGGCGCTGGCCGCGTTTTTGGCCGTAAAAACCTGCTCAATGGCGGCCTCCTGAGGGCGCAGACGGGCAAGAATGCCGTCCAGATCCCGGTAAATTTTAGCCAGCCGGTCGCAAAATTCGCTGCCCACCGCCGCAGTGCGCACCACGCCGCAATCCACCAGTCGCAGAACGCCGGAAACTTCGCTGACCACGCCCCAGCCCGTGCGCTGAGAGCCGGGGTCTATGCCGATGACCGTTACTGGGCCGCTGAGCGTTACGGGCTGCACGCGCGCCTCAGAGCAAAAAGGAGGTGATGACGTAGTCTGCCGCCAGAATGAGTACGCAGGAAATGACTACCGCCGAGGTGGTGGCGTTGCCTACGGCTTCCGGCCCCATGCTGTCGCGCCGCCGGTTGGCATAGTAGCCCTGGCGGCAGCAGATGGTGGCCACCAGCAGGCCGAAGACCACAGACTTGACAAAACCGCCGCTGACGTCTGTAGCCGTGACGGAAAAGGCCATGCGGTAGAAGTAGGTGCCCTCGTTGATGCCCAGCATGAGCACGCCCGTGAGGTAGCCGCCCAAAATGCCGATGACGTCAAATATGGCTGTGAGCAGCGGGAAGGAGATAAGCGAGGCCAGCAGCCGCGGGCTGACCAGATACCCCATGGAATTGATGTCCATGACGTCCAGGGCGTCGATCTGGTCCGTGATGCGCATGACGCCGATTTCCGCCGCCATGGAGGAGCCTGCCCGCCCGGTGAGCATGATGGCCGTGAGCACGGGCCCCAGTTCACGGATGAGGGTCAGAGATACGGCGGAGCCCAGCATGGCCACAGAGCCGAACTGCACCAGGGTGTAGTAGCCCTGTAGCCCCAGCACCATGCCGCAGAAAATGCCGATGAGCAAAATGAGAAACAGAGATTTTGAGCCGATAACGTAGATCTGCTGCAGGGTGCGCGGCAGAATTTTGCTGCCGGAAAAGATCTGGGCAATACCTTCCAGCAGAAACAGAGCCGTGCCGCCAAGAGCCTGCAGACCGTGCAGGCTGGCGCGGCCCAGGGCGCGCAAGGGGGCGGTGGGGGAAAGTGCCGTCATGGTTTACCTCGATCAGCGGCCGGATTTGCGGCTTTTGCCCGCAACGGCCTTTTTGGACTTGAGCAGCGGCGCGCCCAGGTGCATGCGCTGGAGTTCTTCCCGCAGGTTGGCGGCGTCCAGGTCCGTGCCGCGCAGGTTGATCAGCACCAGCCGCAGTTTGCCGCGCGTTTGCAGGCCTGTACGCAGGCCCCGGCCTTCCAAACGCGAGCGCAGTTTGTCCGCATCGCCCGCATTATTGAAGGCTGCCGCCTGGAACACAAAATCGTAAAGAGGCTGCGCCGTCTGCGGGCGGGACTGGCCCTGGGCGGCAGGTGCGCTTTTGGCCGGGACAGCGCCTGTAACGGCGGGGGCCGCCGTGTCCGTCTGCGCGGGGGCCTCCTGGCCGGGCTTGATGCCCCAGGCCGCCAGACCGCCGCCGCTGGGCCTGGCAAAAGGGTAGGCGTTTTTGGCGGGGGGCTGTGGGGCTGCGGGGCCTTTGCTTTTGCCGGCATCCGCCTTGGGGGGCGTCGTCGGGCCGCTGGGGGCCGCCGGCCGAGCAGCAGCCGTATCTTGTTTCGGGCCTGCAGCGGTCGCCTGCTCCGGATCTGGGGCGGCGTCCGGCGTCGCCTTGGAGGCCGTATCCGTTTGGGCCGCATCCCTTAAAGGAGTGTCCGCCAAGGGGCGTGCCGGCGTCTTTTCCGCCGCCGGCGCGGCCGGCGCGCCGCCCAGGCCGGTAAGCTGCTCCACGCGCTGTTCGGGGTTTTGTCCGCGCCCCACCATATAGCCCATAAAGAAGGACCAGCCCACGGCCACCACCAGCACGGCGGCCAGCAGGCCCGCCACGGGCAGGGACAGGCGCAGGGCGAAGCGACGCTCCTTTTCCGGCGCGCCGCCCGCGGAGCGGACCCTGGGTTTACGTACTGGACCGGCCATGCGACTCCTGTAATCAAAGGTTGTGCTGTGGCCCCCCGGTGTGGGGGCCGTTGGCAATCTCGGCGTAATAAGCCCGCCGGGCGATTTTTTTGGCGTGCGGCAGAGGCCGTGCCCTGCGGGCAAGGCTGTGTCGCTTCCGGCATTGGCCGTTCTATGTCGCGACAGCGGCAGACCGCGCGCCCAAGGGGCGTGCCCGTATGGGGGCTACATGCTTTCCGGCGCGCTTACGCCCAACACGTCCAGGCCGTTGCGCAGCACCTGGGCCACGGCGCGCAGCAGGGCCAGGCGGGCCAGGCTGCGGGGGGCATCGTCGGGCAGCAGCACCTGGTGTCTGGCGTAGTAGCTGTGCAGCAGACCGGCCAGTTCCGTAAGGTAGTGGCTCACATGGTGCACGCCCAAGTTGCGGGCCGCCGCCGTGAGCATGTCTTCAAACCCGGCGGCTTTGCGCAGCAGGGCCAGATCTTCGGGCGTGTCCAGCGGGGTCAGGTCCGCAGCCGTCACGGCGTCGGGCAGGCGCACGCCCCGTTCCGCAGCGCGGCGCAGCACGGCGCTGATGCGGGCATGGGCGTACTGCACATAGTACACGGGGTTGTCCAGGCTGCGTTGTTTGACCAGCTCCAGGTCGAAATCCAGAGGGCTGTCGCTCTTGCGCGAAAGGAACATGAAGCGCGCCGCGTCCACGCCTACTTCCTTGAGCACGTCCGCCAGAGTTTCAAAGGTGCCCGCGCGCGTGGACATGCTCACGGGCTTGCCGTCGCGCAGCAGGTTGACCAGCTGGATGAGCACCACGTCAAAATCTTCCTGCGGCCGTCCCATGGCGGTGACGGCGGCGCGCATGCGCGGCACGTAGCCGTGGTGGTCCGCGCCCCAGACGTCAATGCACCACTGATAGCCGCGGGCATACTTGTCGTGATGGTAGGCGATGTCCGAGGCGAAGTAGGTGAGGCTGCCGTCGGACTTGCGCAGCACCCGGTCCTTGTCGTCCCCCAGCTTCTGGGTGGCGAACCAGAAGGCCCCGTCCTTTTCGTAGGTATAGCCCGCCTTGGTTAGGGCGTCAAAAGCCGCGGCCACGGCCCCGCCTTCCACCAGAGTCTTTTCAGAGAACCAGCGCTGGTGCTCCACCCGGAACTCCCGCAAATCGGCCTTGATGCCGTTGAGGATGTCCGTCATGGCTTTTTCATAGCACACGTCCTGACCCTGTGCGTCAGGCAGGTCCACCAGGCCGGGGTCGGCGGCGAGCATCTCACGGGCGATGTCGATGATGTAGTCGCCCTTGTAATACTCTTCCGGCCAGGTGACGGGGCGGCCCGCCAGCTCCTGTGCCCGCAGCCAGACCGAAAGGCCCAGCAGGCGCATCTGGCGGCCAGCGTCGTTGATATAATATTCCGTATCCACATGGTAGCCCGCCCTGCGCAGGAGCCGGGCCAGGCTGTCGCCCACGGCGGCCCCGCGCCCGTGCCCCACGTGCAGCGGCCCCGTGGGATTGGCCGAAACGTACTCCAGCAGCACCTTGCGCCCGCCGCCCGCCGCGCTTTCGCCGTAGGCCGCGCCTTCGGCCTCCACGGCGCGCACCACTCCGTGCCAGTATGCCGGGCTGAAAGTCACGTTGCAGAAACCCGGTCCGGCGGCTTCGGCGGCGGCCACGTCCGGGCAGCGCGCCAGCAGTTTTTCGGCCAGATTCCGGGCCAGATCGCGCGGATTGGCCTTGGCCTCCTTGGCCAGGAGCAAGGCCAGGTTGGTGGAAAGGTCGCCGTGTCTGGCCTCGCGCGGGGGCTCAATGACGGTTTTGGTGGGCCAGGGCAGGCCTTCTTCTTCAACAATGGCCTTGAGGGCCGTGCGCAGGGTTTCTGTGGCGCGCATAAAAATGGGTGTCCTTGTGCTGTGTTTTGACAATGCGGGGCAGGGCCGCCGCGTAATGGGTCAGTTTTCCAGGGCGGCGGCGCTTTCGCCGTCGCTGACCAGGTCGATCTGCAACTGGGCTGGCTCGGCCAGGCCGCTCAGGCAGGGGGCCACCATCTTGCCCAGCAGGGCCTTGGGGCCCAGCTCCAGCCAGCGGCGCGCGCCGTCGGCGTACTGATGACGCACGACGTCGATCCAGAGCACAGGAGAGGTCATCTGCTGCAGCAGGGTTTCCCGCGCGCTTTCGCCGTCCCGCACGGCCTTGCCCGTGACGTTGCTGTACACCGGGAAGCGGGGCTTGCGCCACACGGCCTTGCGCAGCTGTATGGCCAGCTCTTTATTGGCCTCGGCCAGCAGGGGACTGTGAAAGGCCCCGCTGACCTTGAGCTCCAGGCCGCGCCCCTTGTGTTCTTTGGCCTTGCTGCAGGCCAGGGTCACGGCGGCTTTGGCCCCGCTGACCACAAACTGCGCGGGGGTATTGTAGTTGGCGATGCGCAGAGGGCCCGCGGTTTCGGCCAGGCTTTCTTCCACCAGGGCTTCCACCTGCGGCTGTTCCAGCTTGAGGATGGCGGCCATGCCGCCCAGCCCCTGAGGATCGGCCTCGGCCATGAGGCGGCCGCGCAGGGCGGTGATTTCCAGCACGCTTTGGGGGCTGAGCACATCGGCGGCGGCCAGGGCGCTGTATTCGCCCAGGCTGTGCCCCGCGGCCCCGCAGGGGTGCACGCGACCGGCCACGGCGCGCCAGAGGTTCAGCCCCACCACGGTGAGGGCGGGCTGCAGGGCGCGCGTGTCGCTCATGGCGGCTTCGTCGCCTTCCCAGTATATCTCGCGCAGGGGCAGCCCGCTGCAGCGTTCGGCCTGTTTCCAAAGGTCCATGGCCTCGGCGTCGGCGTCGGCCAAGTCGCGTCCCATACCGGGCAGTTGCGCCCCTTGGCCGGGAAAAAGCAGAATGGGCTGGTTCATGCAAAATCCTCCCTGTGTGCGCGGCTGGCGCGCAAGCCCTTTTTTTTACGTTATCGGCGCAGGGCTTGCAAGTCCCGTCCGCCAAGGATATGGGTAAAGACCGGCTGCAGCGCCGGAGCATACAATAAGGACATGCAATCATGCAGCAGGAATCGGTGGACAGGGCAGCCCTGGCCCGTCTGGCGGAGGACGCGGGCGTGGAACTGCCCAAGGCGGCGGTGGAGCCCCTGGCGGTCTATCTGGAATTGCTGACCCGCTGGAATAGGGTTATGAATCTGGTGGGGCCGCACGCCTGGAGGGATATTTTTACCCGTCTGGTGGTGGACAGCCTGCACCTGGGGCCGTTTTTGCGGCGGCTGCCGCTGCCCGCGGCCCCGCTGACCTGGGATCTGGGCGCGGGCGCGGGCCTGCCGGGCTTGCCCCTGCGGCTGGTCTGGCCTGACGGGGGGTATTATATGGTGGAAGTGCGCGAAAAGCGCGCCATATTTCTTTCCAACGCCCTGGCGCGGCTGGATATGTCCGCCACACACGTTTTTCGCGGTACGGTGGAACACTTTTTTCAGGGCCAGTGCTGCCCGGCAGACTGCATTGTCAGCCGGGCCTTTATGCCCTGGCGGGAATTGCTGGACCTGGTGCGCGACCGGCTGCGGCCGCACGGCGTGCTGGTCTGCCTGGCGCTGGAGCCCGTGCCCGACCGGCTGCCCGCGCCCTGGCGCTGCGTGGACCGGCAGTCTTACGCGGCAGCGGGCGACGGTCGCTGGTTCTGGGCGCTCAGCCCGGACAAGCCCGCCTGACCGGCACGGGAACCTGCGATATGGATTCTGCGGCGCAATCGGCACAGCCCCCCGTACCCCCGACGCCTTGCGGCGAACCCCTCGCCGCACGTCCGGATGTCCAACGCCCTGAAGTGGCGGCGGTGCCGCCGCCCACGGCTTCGTTGCCGCGCTTCTGGCTCCGGGGCCTGTTCTGGGGGCTGGTGACCTTGGCTCTGGCCTTTGGGCTGCGCATGCTGGAATGGCCCTGCTGGCAGAACCCCGAATACCGACTGGGTGAAGAGTGGCTGCTGGCCACGCACGACGCCTACCACTGGGTGGCCGGGGCCGAGGGCTTCGGCAGGGCCGTAGGCCACCCCATGGCCGTCATGCTCAAGGCCCTGGCCGACCTGCTGCACACCTATCCGGCGGCCGTGGGCTTCTGGTTCCCTCCGGTGCTGTCCAGTCTGGTGGCGGTTATCGTCTTTGCCTGGGTCTGGGCCCTGGGCAGTCTGGAAGCGGGCGTGGCGGCCGGCGTGCTCACCACCCTTGCGCCGGGCTTTCTGGCCCGCACCATGCTGGGCTACTATGATACAGATCTGGTGACCCTCTTTTTCCCCTTGCTTATGACCCTGGCCCCGGCCAGCTGGGCCATGCGCTATATGCTGCTGCCGCGCATGGTACTGCGCCGCCTGGCTCTGGGGGCCGGCCAGCTGAGCCTGCGGCGGCTGTTCCGGCGCCAGGGGCCTGTGCCGCCCTTGGCCGCCGCCCTCACGCGCGAGGAGCACTTGGGCAACCCCTTGCGCTGGCAGTGGGTGGTTTTGCTGGGCTGCTCCGGCGTGGTTTCGTGGTGGACGCAGGAGTGGCATTCGGTTTTTCCCTACCTGATCCGCTACAACGTGGGCCTGCTGGCCTTCATGAGCCTGGTCATGGCCCCGCGCGGGCGGCGCGCTCTGCTGCTGCTGGGTAGCTTGGCTTACGCCTTGCCTACTTTGGCCGGTCCCGCGGGGCTGGTCTTCAGTCTGCTGCTGCTCACCGCCGGCACGCGGCCGGGCTACCGGCTGCGGCGGCTGTTCTGCCGTCCTTGGGTGCTGGTTCTGCTCTGGTTGGGCGTGATTGGCCTGGCGCTGCAGGGGGACATCCTTACAACCATCGCCAATCAGGCCAACGCCTACCTCAAACACGCGGGCGACGCAAAGAGCACGGGCGAGGGCGCGATGCTGGTCTACCCCTCGGTGGCGCAGTCCATCATCGAGGTGCAGGATCTGAGCCTGAGCGGTCTGCTGCCCTACTTTCACCCTTGGATGGAGGCTGCCGTAGTCGGCCTGCTGGGCTTTGTTCTGGTGGTGGCCCGGCGGCCGGGAGCACTGTTCTTACTGCCCTTGGCGGCCCTGGCCCTGCTGAGCACCAAGCTGGGCGGACGCATGGTTATGTTTGGCGCGCCCGTGGTGGCTGTGGGGCTGACCCTGCCTCTGTTCTGGCTGTGGCAGCGTCTGCTGCGGGCCGGACTGCGCGGCAGCGTGGCCGGTCTTCTGACCTCCGGCGTAGTGCTGGCCCTGCTGGTGGCGCCTTTTGTGGACATGATTCCCGCTATGTCGCAAGGGCCCATGATCAATCGACGGCACGCCGACGCCCTGACCCGCGTCCGCACCATGACGCCGGAAGATTCCATGCTCTGGCTCTGGTGGGACTGGGGCTACGCGGCCCACCACTTTGCCCGGCGGCCCACCATTGCCGACGGCGCGGAGCACGCCGGGCCTTCCCTCTATCTGCCCGCGGCGGTCTTTGCCACGGACAACCCGCGCTTTGCCCGGCAGCTTATCCGCTACACGGCGCAGCACGGCAATGAGCCCGGCAAGGTTTTTGAGGATATGGACGGCCAGGAGGCGCAGGCCCTTATGGACACGCTGCGTTCGCCGGAAACGCCCCTCATTGCGGCTCAGGGTCGGGTCTTTCTGGTGGTCAGCTTTGAGATGCTGCGTCTGGGCTTCTGGATCAGCAATTTTGGCAGCTGGAATTTTGTCACCCGCAGCGGCGAGGGCGGGGCGCTTTCCATCGTGCCCCAGGCTCTGGCTTACAAGCTCGACAGCGGCGAAGTGCGCCTGGAGGGTAGCACCAGCGCCATCTACCCCGCTTCCATCAGTGTGTTTGAGGAAACGGGCGTAAGCCGCCGGGACTATGTGCAGGAGTGGTTCGCCGCGCACCCCAAAGCCACGCGGGAAGAACAGGACGCCTTCCTTGCCGGCCGCCGCAACATCAACTTTCTGTTTAATCGCGTCACCGGCGAAAAATTGGCCATGGACGCGCGCCTCTACAATTCCCTCATGGTCCAGTTGCTTCTGGGCGACGCCCACAATCCGCGCTTTTCTCCCTACTTCAAGCTGGTCTACGACAACGTCTTTGCCCGCATTTACGAAGTGCTGTAGCGTGCGGTAAGAGGTGCGTCCTGCCTTTGGGCAAGTATGCCGTCCGCGCGCACCGAAGAAAATTCCGGAAGCTGCAAAAAAAAGTTACCTCTGGCAACCTGTTTCCGAGCAGATTACCTTTGAAGATATGTCTTTTCAGAGTTTAAAACACGCTCGTTCCGGCGCGTAATCGTGCAAATAAATAGCGGTGCTGTCTTCATCCATAGCTAGCGCTGTTGTCTTGGCCCGTAACTTCTTCGTCGTAACGGGCCAAGCTCTTGCGCCGCAACGGCTGAAGCTACGCTTGCGCCGTCACAGTGATCCAGGGCATTGCAACGCCCTAGGCGCTGGGCCAGCGCACGGGGCGGATGTCCGGTTCCGGCTCGGGAGAGGCGGGCGCGCCCGGGGCCGGAGTGGCCGCGGAAGGCGAGCCCTGGGGCAGGGGGGCATTGAGCACTTCGCTGGTGCGGGCAAAGAGGTTGGTGAGGATGGCGTTGGAAACGACCATGCCCTTGCGGGTCAGGCGCAGGTAGCCGTCGCGCAGGCGGATGAGGCCGTTTTCGTGCAGGGCCCGGACAAGTTTCTGGTGGTCGCGGGTGAAGTCGCGGCCCGTGAGGTCGCGGTAGTCCTTGGTGCGCAGGCCGCGGGCCGTGCGCAGGCGGAGCATGAGCAGCTCCAGCACGCGGGTTTGCGGGCTGAGGATTTCGGCTTCCGCGTCCAGGCTGCCCTGGCGCACGCGGGTGTTCCAGGCGTTTTGCCCCGCGGGGTTGGTCCAGCGGCGGTTCTGGATGGTGGAGGTGGCTGAGGGGCCCATGCCCAGGTAGTCGGCCCCTTCCCAATAGCCCAGATTGTGGCGGCACTGGAAGCCCATGCGGGCGAAATTGGAAATTTCATAGTGCAGGTAGCCGTGCTGTTCCAGCAGGGCCGCGCCTTCCATGAACATGATGTTCTGGTCCCGTTCGGGGGGCAGGTTCAGGCGGCCTTCTTCCACGTCAGCTTCCAGGGCTGTGCCCGGCTCCAGGGTCAGGCCGTAGGCCGAAATATGGTCCGGCGTCATACGGAAGACGTCTTTAAGTGTCTGCAGCCATTGGCGCACGCTCTGGCCCGGCAGCCCCCACATGAGGTCCACGTTGATATTGGTGCAGCCCGCTTCGCGCGCCAGAAACACGGCGTGCAGGCTGTCGGCGGCCTTGTGCGCCCGGCCCAGCATGCGCAGTTGGGCTTCGTCCATGCTCTGCAGGCCGATGGACAGGCGATTGACCCCGGCATCCAGAAACTGGGCCGCCACGTGTCCGCCGCGCAGGGATTCGGGGTTGGCTTCCAGGGTTACTTCGGCCTTGGGGGCCAGTTTGAAATATTTGGACAGACGGTCGAGTACGATGCCGATAATGCGCGGCGGCAGCAGGCTGGGGGTGCCCCCGCCGAAAAAAACGGTTTCTACCGGGCTGCCGCCCAGGCGGTCCCCCCAGAGGGCCAGCTCCATAAGCAGGGTGTCCACATAGTCCCGCACGGCCGGGGAGGCGGTGGCGGCCACGCCGCGCCCCAGAGGGTTGGAGTGAAAGGCGCAGTAACGGCAGCGGGTACGGCAAAAGGGCACATGGATATAGACGAGCATGGCAAGTTCCTGATCATGGGGCGGCAAAAGGCCTTTGCTGAAAATATGCAAGAAGCGTGCTCAGACAAGGGCCTTGTGGCCTGCCCAAAGGTCCGGCGGCGTCGCCCTTGGCAAAAAGGCCGACGCACAGTATATTCGCAGTCCGGCACAGGGCGCAAGCGGGCGTCGGGCCGCGCCGCACGCGAGGCGGCGTCAAAGAGTTGCCAAGGAGAGAACCTCATGGAGATACGTTTTCAGAATCTGGGGCCCGAGCAGTGGAAGGCGGAAGTCCTGCTGGCGCCCGTGTGCGAGGGGGAAGCCGTGCTGGAGCAGTGCCCCCAGATCGACCGGGCCGCGCCCTGGCTGGTCATTGCCCCGGCCCTGCGGGATGTTAAGGGCAAAAAGGGCGAACTGGCCCTGCTGCACGGCCACAAGGATCTGCCCGTGCCCCGCGCGTTGGCCGTGGGCCTGGGCCCGCGCGAAAAACTGGATCTTGGCGGCGTGCGCAAGGCCCTGGCGGCCGCTGTGCAGTTTTGTCGGCGGCAGGGCTATGCCTCGCTGCTGCTGCCGGAATCGGCCCTGGCCGGGCTGCCTGGCGGCCGGGAGCGCCTGGTGGAAGAATGCGTGTGCGCGGCCCAACTGGCCCTGTACCGCTTTACGGCTCTGAAAAAGCCCGACGCGGAAGAACCCGCCGATCCCCAATGGCTGGCCCTGGGCTTTGACGGCGAGGAAGTGCCGGACGGCTTTCAGGCGGCGGCCCGCCGGGGTGAGAATGCGGCTGCGGCCGTGCGTCTGGCCAGGGATTTGGCCACTACGCCTTCCAATCTGCTCTACCCCCAGGCCCTGGCTGAAAAGGCTCAGGAACTGTCGCGGGACGCGGGCTTTGTCTGCAGCGTGCTGGACGAGGAGGCCCTGGAGCGCGAAGGCATGGGCTGCCTGCTGGCCGTGGGCCAGGGGTCGCGCCGTCCGCCGCGTCTGGTGGTGGTGGAGCACGCGCCCAAGGGGCACGAGCAGGACAAGCCCCTTATTCTGGTGGGCAAAGGCATCACTTTTGATTCCGGCGGCATCAGCCTTAAACCTGCCGCTCACATGTACCAGATGAAGAGCGACATGACCGGTGCGGCCACAGTGCTGGCCACGGTCACGGCCCTGGCGCGGGAAGGCGCGCCCCGTCGCGTGATCGGCCTGCTGACCTGCGCGGAGAATATGCCCGACGGCGGAGCCGTGCGCCCCGGCGACGTGGTGCGCGCCGCCAATGGCGATACAGTGGAAATCCAGAACACCGACGCCGAAGGCCGTCTGGCCCTCTGCGACGCTCTGGCCTACGCCCAGAAAACCTGGACCCCGGCGGCCGTGGTGGATATTGCCACCCTCACCGGGGCCTGCGCCGTGGCCCTGGGCACGGGCCTGGCCGGGCTGTTCTGCGACGACGCGGATCTTGCCGAGCGCATCCGCGCGGCGGGCGGGGCGTGTGGCGAAGACTTCTGGCCCCTGCCCCTCTGGCAGCCTTATGCCGAGCAGCTGAAAAGCCAGGTGGCGGACATCTGCCACATCGGCCCGCGCGAGGGCGGGGCTATCAACGCTGCGCTGTTCCTGCGGCATTTTGTGCAGGAGGGCGTACGCTGGGCGCACCTGGACATTGCCGGCGTGGACTGGGCCGCCAAAACTACGCCCCTCTGCCCCGAAGGCCCCACGGCCTTTGGCGCGCGCACCTTGCTGGAACTGGCCAGGGGGGGCGTGCAATGAAGGTCTATCTTATCGGGGCCGGCCCCGGCGACGCGGGCCTGCTGACCCTCAAAGGGCGCGACGCCCTGGCCGGGGCCGACGTGGTGGTCTACGACGCCCTGGCCAACGAGGCTCTGCTGGACCACGTCCGGCCAGACGCGGAAAAAATTTATGTGGGCAAGGTGGCGGGCAACCACGCCCTGCCCCAGGATCAGATCAACGCCCTGCTGGTGGCCAAGGCCCGCGAGGGCAAGGTGGTGGCCCGGCTCAAGGGCGGTGACCCCTATATTTTCGGGCGCGGCGGCGAAGAGGCCGAAGAGCTTGTGGCCGCAGGCGTGCCGTTTGAGGAAGTGCCCGGCATCAGCAGCACGGTGGCGGCTCCGGCCTACGCGGGCATTCCCCTGACGCACCGTGACTTCGCTTCCTCTGTAACCATCATCACAGGGCACGAAAATCCGGACAAGCCCGGATCGGTGCACAACTGGGCCGCCTTGGCGGCCAGCGCCGCCACGCTGGTTTTTGTCATGGGCATGAAGAATCTGCCGGATATTGTGCGCAACCTGCTGGCGGCGGGCATGGACCCAGCCACCCCGGCGGCCTTGGTCTACCGCGGCACCACGCCCGCCCAGCGCAGCCTTGCGGCGCCGCTGGCCGAGCTTCCCCAGGCGGCTGCTGCGGCGGCCTTCACCAACCCTTCGGTCATTGTGGTGGGCAAGGTGGCGGGCCTGCGCGGCACGCTCAACTGGTTTGAAAACCGCCCCCTGTTCGGCCGCCGCATTGTGGTGACCCGTGCGCGGGAACAGGCCAGCGGTCTGGCCCAAAGCCTCACAAGCCTGGGGGCCGAGGTCATCCAGTGCCCCACCATAGAAATCCGCCCGCTGGAGGACTACGCCGCCCTGGACGCAGCGCTGGCCAACCTTGCGGAATATCACTGGATTATCTTCACTTCGGTGAATGGGGTGCGTCACTTCTGGCAACGCTTGGCAGTGGTCGGCAAAGACAGCCGCGCCCTGGGCGGCTGCCGGGTGGCGGCCATTGGCCCGGCTACGGCCGAGGCTCTGCGCGGCCGGGGCATTGCACCGGATTTTGTGCCGCAACGCTATGTGGCCGAAGGCGTGCTGGAGGGGCTGTTGGCCCGCGAAGGCGGCGCAGTGGCGGGCAAGCGCTTTTTGCTGCCCCGTGCGGCCAAGGCCCGCGAGGTGCTGCCCGAAGAGCTGCGTAAGGCCGGGGCCGTGGTGGACGTGCTGCCCGCCTATGTGACCGTGCCCGCCGACCATAACCGGGAGGCCGTGCTGCGTTGCCTGGAAGAAGGCCATCTGGACTGCGTTACCTTTGGTTCTTCCTCCACGGTGGAAAATTTCCTGGCGCTCATTCCGGCGGCCACGCTTAAGGCCCATCCTGAAGTGCAGCTGGCGGCCATCGGCCCGGTCACGGCCCGGACCCTGGCCGCGCACGGTCTCGCCTGCCGCATCCAGCCGGAAGAGTATACCATTCCGGCTCTGGTGGCGGCCCTGCAAACCCATTTTGCGCGGTCCGCCCGCGCCTGAGGACAGCATGCCCCTGAATATCGCTATCCTGGCCTCCGGCAGCGGCACTAACGCCCAGGCCATGTTCGACAAGGCCGCCGCCGGGGTTCTGGACGTGAACATCCGGCGCGTCGTCTGCAACCGGCCCGGCGCAAAAGTCATTGAGCGCGCGGCCAGGGTCGGCGTGCCCTGCCTGACCCTGGACCACACCAGCTTCCCCGACCGCGAGAGCTTTGATCGCAGCATGGCGGCGACCCTGCAGGACGACGGCGTAGATCTGGTGGTGCTGGCGGGCTATATGCGTCTGCTCACCCCTTACTTTCTGGAAGCCTTTGCCGGGCGGGTGCTCAATATTCACCCCGCCCTGCTGCCCAGCTTTCCCGGCGTGCACGGCGGAGCCGACGCCGTGGCTTACGGCGTCAAACTCTCCGGCTGCACGGTCCATTTTGTGGAAGAAAAGGTGGACAGCGGCCCGGTGCTCATCCAGGCCGCCGTGCCCGTGGAGGCCGGTGAAGACGTCGCAACGCTCATGCAGCGCATCCATGTCATGGAGCACCGCATTTACCCCCAAGCCGTGCAATGGCTGGCCCAAGGCCGGGTGCGCGTGCAGGACCGGCGGGTCTTTATCGCCCCCGCTGCCGTCCCCCGCGCCCCCCGTGACGGCGATTGGCTGGTTTGGCCGCCCCTGGAAACGGGCTTCTAGAGCATTTAACACTTGAAATGCTCGCTTACGGCAGGCAAAAGCCTGCCTTCTCGCATTTTGTGGCAAGGATTTTCAAGAAAATCCTTGCAGAGCAGTTAGCTCATTTCATTCGCTAACTGCTCTAAGGGGGAACGCGCCCGGCGGCCATGCCTCTGGACCCCTGGCCCTGGACCTATGCACGCGCGGGTCGCCCACAGCACACCAATTCCACCGGGCCGTGAACCGCAGAACAGCGGCGCGTCCTTTTGAGTAAAAGTACAGTTGCTCAAGAGGACGCGCCGCTTTGCGCTTGGTCTGCTTTCGGTCAGGGGGCGCCCGGCGGAATCTGGCACGGGAGAAAAGTTTTTTGAAGGATGGGGATGTGGGGAAGGGAACTTTTGTTCACAACAGTTCCCCTCCCCACAAAAAAATTCGCGGTCCTGCTGCCTCAGGGCATTGCAATTTTGAAATGCCCTGGCGGTTGCGTAAGCAGCCGCTCGCTGTGGAGGCGCAAGCGCAATTTAGTTGCGCGATGGAGCGCCGGAGCGAGCGTGCCGTAACATTTGAAAATGCATACTCTCAAAGGTTATCTGATCTAGAGCAGTTTTTGCTGGCGCAGAACTTCGAGGAGGCGGTGTTTGGCGTTGTCGCCCATGGGGCAGAGGGGCAGGCGCAGTTCGGCTTCCATCCGTCCCATCAGGGCCAGAGCGGTTTTAGCCGGGATGGGGTTGCTTTCCAGGAACATGGCCTCGTGCAAGGGGAAGAGTTCGTGGTGCAGGCGGGCCGCACCGGCCAGGTCGCCCTGGTTGAAGGCGTTGCACATGGCGGCCATGCGGTCGGGCGCCACGTTGGAAGTGACGGAGATGACGCCCTTGCCGCCCAGGGCCATAAGGGGCAGGGCGGTGAAGTCGTCGCCGGAGAGCACGCAGAAGCCTTCGGGGCAGCTTTCAAGGATGCGGCTGGCCTGGGACATGTCGCCGGTGGCTTCCTTGACGCCCACGATGTTGGAAAAGTCGTGGGCCAGACGGGCCAGGGTGGGGGGCAGCAGATTGCAGCCGGTGCGTCCGGGCACGTTGTAGGGCACCAGAGGCAGATCCACGGCTTTGGCAATGGCCTTGTAGTGCTGGTAAAGGCCTTCCTGGGTGGGTTTGTTATAGTAGGGGGTGATAAGCAGCGCCCCGTCGGCCCCGGCTTTTTTGGCGAAGCGGGCCAGGCGGATGGCTTCGGTGGTGTTGTTGGAGCCAGCCCCGGCCAGCACGGGCACGCGGCCCTTGGCCTGATCAATGCAGATTTCGATGACCCGTTCGTGTTCCTCATGGCTGAGGGTGGCGGATTCGCCGGTAGTGCCGCAGGGCACCAAGCCATGGATGCCCGCATTAATCTGGTGTTCTATGAAGGCCCGGTAGGTGGCTTCGTCCAGGCTGTTGTTGCGGAATGGGGTGACCAGAGCGGTCAAGGCACCGGAAAATAACATGGCTGACTCCTGTCCGCGCTCGCGCCATAGCGGCGTCGCCGACTGTCGACCAACGCGGGGCCGACAGTCGGCGGCAAGGCCGGAACCGTGAGCTTTTTGGCGCAATAGGCGTTATTGGTTGATGAATTCCTTCAATTCCTTCCCGGCGCGGAAGAACGGCAGGCGTTTGGAGGCCACCGTCACGCTTTCGCCCGTTTTGGGATTGCGGCCTGCGTAGCCTTGGTACTCCTTGATTTTAAAGCTGCCGAAGCCGCGGATTTCGATCCTTTCTCCGGCCAGCAGGGATTTTTTCATGGTGTTGAAAAAGGTGTTGACCACCAGCGACGCATCATCGGAAGGGAGGTTGGTTTCATCGGCCAAGGCTTTGATCAGTTCGCTTTTGTTCATCGTGCCTCCGTGGCTTTGCCGGTTAGCCCGCCAGGGCGACAAGGCCGGGCATTTACTGGTAATTTCTTCCTACCGTTTTTATGCCGCAAGGTAAACCTTCTGCGAAAAATTTTTCGCCGGTTTTACTAAAAGAAACGACTGCGCCGCCGGAGTTACGGCGTGTCGTGAATAGTGCGGCAATCGCGGCATTGCGGTGCGCCGAGCGCGGGGCGGGGCGGGTCAGTCTTGAAGCGTGGCGGCCGGCAAAGGCTGCAGCACCTGCCGGGGGGCGAGCCAGTCCAGCATGCTCAGGCGCAGGCGTTGCAGGCGGGCGGCCAGGGCCTGGATATCCTGGGCTGCGGGGCAGCCCGGGGCCATGCGCATAAGGGGCTGTTGGCGGCAGACGGCCTCTGGCACGTTTTTGTCCGCACGTACATGGCCAAGGAGCACGGGCTCCAGGTGCAGAAAGTGGCGGCAGGCGCCGTGCAGCTTGGAAAAGGCGTTTTTGGCTTCAGTGGCGGAAGTTGCCTGATTGACGATGACGAGAAAGTCGCGCACGCCGTAGTGGAGGTTGAGCACCTTGATCAGGGCGTAGCTGTCGGTGAGAGAGGTTGGTTCCGGCGTGATGACGACCAGACGTACGGCGGCCAGGGCCGCAAAGGTCTGCACGGTCTGGGAGATGCCCGCGCCTTGGTCCATGAGCACATAGTCGTAGTTGTGCAGCACGGGTTCCAGGCGGGAAAAGAGCAGGTCGCGGGCGTCGGGCTGCAGGTCGGTGAGTTCCGGCACGCCTGAGGCGGCGGGCAGCACGTCGAAACCCTGGGGCGCGACGGGGCAGAGCACATCGGCGATTTTGCTTTCGCCCAGCAGCGCGGTCTGCAGGTTGCCTTCAGGGGTAATGCCCAGCAGCACATCCAGGTTGGCCAGGCCCAGATCGCAATCCATAAGCAGAATTTTGAAGCCCTGCTCATGCAGGGCGCAGGCCAGATTGAGCGCCACGTTGGTTTTGCCCACGCCGCCTTTGCCGCTGAGAAGGGACACGCTCAGTGTTGTTGTTGCCATATCAGCTCCCAAAAAAGAGAAAGCGTTTTTCATGGGCCTGCACCAGCGAGTCCCGTTCGAGCGGGTCATCCGCCAAGGTGATGCCCTCCGGGGAGGTTTGGGCCGCGTGCAGCGCGGCATCGGCCTGCTGGATCAGGGTTCGGGCGCTCAGTCGGCGACCCTGGGCCGCGTAGGTGACGCCCACGGCGCAGTGGCGCGGGGGGCCGTCTTCGGCGCGGCGCAGTAATGTTGCGGCCCGCCGGGCAAAGTGCTGACGCACTTGTTCCGCCAGCAGGCGGGCGCGCAGACGCCCCACGCCGGGCAAAAGCAGGGCAAAACGCCCCGGCCCGGTGCAGCCCAGGCTGTCGCAGCTTTCCTGGCAGGCGCGCAGGCTTTCGGCCAGGGCCTCGGCCAGAGTTGCGCCTATAAGGCTGCCGTCGCTTGCGGCGTCGGAGCCGCAAACGGCGGCGCAGAGCAGGGAGAGTTCCCCGCCCGTGCGGGCCAGGAGCAGGATTTCGCGGCTGATCTGATGCGCAAAATGTTCTGCAGTGAGCATGAGGGCCAGGGGGCCTTCCGGCTGCTCCGTTATGGGCGGCAGGGCCGCAGCCGTTTCGGCAAGAGGCGCGGATAAAAGCGGGCGGATGCTTTCCGGGTGACGGCGGCAGAATTCTTGCCACAGGTCCGGGTCCACCTCCCGCAGCAGGGCGGCTGTCAATGCGGCCCGCTGGTCGGTGTTGGCCATGTGCGGGGCACTGGGGTCGGCCGAGGGCAGAAGGGGGGGGTCAGCGTTCTTGCTCATGTCGGTACAACAGGTAGTCGTGCTGAAAACGGTCGATCTGGCCGTCAAGAACAGCCTCCACATCGCCCATTTCCGTGCCGGTGCGGTGGTCCTTGACCAGACGGTAGGGCTGAAGTGTGTACGTGCGGATCTGGCTGCCGAAGGCGATGGCGTCCTTGCCGGCGTACTGGGCCTGGCGCTGGGCCTCGCGTTTTTGCAGCTCAAGGTTGTAGAGACGGGCGCGCAGCACGCGCATGGCCGTTTCGCGGTTATGGTGCTGGGATTTTTCGTTCTGGCACTGGGCCGAGATGCCCGTGGGCAGGTGGGTGACCCGCACGGCAGAGCTGGTGGTGTTGACGCTCTGGCCGCCGGGGCCGCTGGAGCGAAAAATGTCCACGCGGATGTCCGCTTCTTTGATATCCAGCTGGATGTCGTCGCCCGCGTCGGGGATTACGTCCACCGAAGCAAAGGATGTATGCCGTCGGCCCGAGGAATCAAAGGGCGAAATGCGGATCAGGCGGTGGATGCCCCGTTCGCTTTTGAGAAAGCCGAAAGCGTGCGGCCCGGCGACGCGCAGAGTAACGCTTTTGATGCCCGCCTCGTCGCCGGGCAAAAAGTCCAGCTCCTCCACCGTATAGTGGCGGCGTGCAGCCCAGCGGGTGTACATGCGCAGGAGCATTTCGGCCCAGTCCTGCGATTCCGTACCGCCCGCTCCGGGATGTATTTCCAGAATGGCGTCCTGGCTGTCTTCCTCGCCGGAAAGCAGCATGACCAGTTCGGTTTCGTCCAGCAGGCGGGCCAGCTCGGCGCGTTGCTGGTCCAAGGATTCCAGGGCTTCCGGGTCTTCGCCTTCCGCTGCCAGGGCCAGCCATTCAATCATGTCGTCGTGGCAGGTTTTGAGCTTGCCAAGGCGTTCCACCTCATCCTCCAGGCGGCGTTTTTCCTGCAGCAGGGGCGTCAGGGCTTCGGGTTTGTCCCACGCGCCGGGCCTGGAAAGGCTTTGTTCGATTTCCTGCAGGCGTTGTTCACTGCCGGCCAGGTCAAAGACGCCCCCAGAGGGCGGTAAAGCGTTGGCTGAGGGGCTGACAGGCGGCGCGAAGATCACTGAGTTGGAGCATGGCGGTGTGGGGGTTGAGGGTGGGGCGCAGAAACGCGCCTGAAAAACGTCCGTGCCCTGTGGCCTGGCAAGGCCTGATCGGGTCAGCGCACGGGGCTGAATATATTGCTATAAAGAAATATTATCAATAATTTTTAGCGTAATTTCATTTTGAAATTGTTCTGGCGACGGCACGAGCAGGCGTATGCCGCGCAGGTGTGGGCGCAACGCATTTGGCTGTCAGGCGCCGGCGTGAGCGTAGCAAAATTTTTGAGAATATTTATTCTCAAAAATGCTATGCTGCAGCGCCGGGCGTACGCCGCCTCGCTGTCCGGGCGTCCCTGCCGGGCCCCCAGAGCCACAGACCCGCCAGCAGCAGCAGACCGCCTGGCAAAAGCCAGGGGGCCAGGCGATGGTAGGGGCTGGGCGCGGTTTGCAGCCCGGCGCGGGCCCAGAGGGCCTGGGCGCGGAACTGCCCGCCGCGCAGGGTCAGGCGGCCGCGCGGATCCACCACGGCGGAAATGCCCGTGTTGGTGCCGCGCAACAGCCAGCGGTTCTGCTCCAGGGCGCGCAGCGCCGTAAGGTAGAGGTGCTGCCGTGCGGCCGGAGTAGCGCCGAACCAGCCGTCATTGCTGATGTCCACCAGAATGTTGGCGCCTTGTGCCGCGCGGTCTTGCGCCAGCCAGGGGAATATGCCTTCATAACAGATGAGCATGCCTAGGGCAAGGTTGCGGTAGTGCAGGGGCGCGGTGGTCGTGCCTTCGGTGTAAACGCCCACGCCCTGCAGCAGGGCTTCCAGAAACTTCCAGTTGAGCCAGGAAGGCAGGTATTCGCCGAAGGGGACCAGGTGTTCCTTGTCGTAGTGGGCGAGGGTTCTGCCGTCGGGCCCCAGGAGAAAGGCGCGGTTGTAAATATCCGGTTCTCTGACGCCGGGTCGGCGTTCCATGCCCGGCGCGCCCAGCAGCAGGGGAGTTTGGCTGCGCGCGGCCAGCTCTCGCACCTTGGGGGCCAGGAGGGGATTGTTCTCAAAAAAGAAGGGCAGGGCCGTTTCTGGCCAGACCACCAGGGGCCGGGCCTCTGGCCGGAGGGCCAGGGCCCCGTAAGTGAGGCCCAGGTAGAGTTCTACAGTCTGGCGCTGCATGGCCGGCAGCCATTTTTGGTTTTGATCTACATTGCCTTCCACAAAGAGCACGTCCAGGCTGTCCGGCCCGCTGGGATCGGCGGTCAGGGGCGTGGCCGTCAGGCGCAGGGCTCCGTAGCTCAGGAGCAGGGCCGTCAAGGCAAAGCCTGCCAAAACGGCATGGCGGCCGCCGCGCGGGGGGGCGGCTTGTGCCGGGGGGCGGCAGGCGGTTGCGGCGCAGAGCAGGGCCGCGCCGACCCAGACCCCGGCCAGTCCGTACGCGCCCAGTACGTCCGCTCCCTGCACCAGCAGGGGCCAGGGGGCCAGAGCGCCAGAAAGGCTCAGCCAGGGGAAGCCCAGCACGCGGGCAAAGACGTCTTCCAGCACAAACCAGCACAGGCCCAGAACCACGGCCCAAAGCCAGGGAGGACGGCGGCGCAGCTCGTGGGCCGCCAGGGCAAAAAGGCTGCCGGCCAGAGCCAGGCAGGCGGCAATGAACAGGGCGCAGGGCACTGCCAGGGCCCAGGGCAGGCCGCCCACGTTGTGGACGGGCAGGGTCAGCCAATAGAGGGCCGCCGTGCCGCCGGCCAGGTGACAGAGCCAGCCCCGGCGCAGGGCTGCGCCCCGGTCGGGGGCGTTGACGCCCAACCAGGCCAGGGCCACGGGCCAGAGCAGAACCAGGGGCGGCAGGGATGCCAGGTCGTTGGGAAAACCCAGCCAAAGGGCGCAGGCCCCCGCCAGGGCCACGGCCCCGGCGGAGAGGGAGAGCGGAGCGCGGGTCATGCGGGCAGGGCCGGGGGCGGGGCAGCTTCGTCTTTGCTTGCGGGTTCCATGCGCAGGCGGAGGATGAGCTTTTTGTCCGCCTCCAGCACGGTGAAGGTCCAGCCGTCCAGGGTAAAACTTTCGCCCGGGGCGGGCACATGCCCGGCTTCCATGCTCAGGTAGCCGCCGACGGTGTCCACCTCGTCCGAGTCCAGGTTTATGCCCATGTCCTCCAGATCTTCAAGCAGGGCGCGGCCCGTAAGCTCATAAGCCCCGTCGCCCAGGGGCCGGATGTCCTCCTGGCGGGGGGCGTCGTGTTCGTCTTCAATGTCGCCCACGATTTCTTCCAGCACGTCTTCGATGGTGATCAGGCCGGAGGTGCCGCCGTACTCGTCCAGTGCGATGGCAATGTGCTGCTTGCGGGCGCGGAATTCCTGCAGCAGGGTACGGATGGATTTGGTTTCCGGTACAAAGAAGGGTTCGCGCATGACTGCGGCCGCGGGCGGGTCTGCCGCCTGCGCGTTTTGGTTGTGCGCGTCCAGCAGGCTGTGGAGCACGTCCTTGGCGTGGACGATACCCACGATGTTGTCGCGGGTTTCATGGTATACGGGTATGCGGGAATGCCCGGAGCGGACGATGATGCGCGCCACATCGGGCAAAGGCATATCGTCCGGCACGCAGTCGATGTCGGTGCGGGGGGTCATGGTGTCCTGCACCTGCAGATCGTTGAAGCGCAGGATGCCGAGGAGCATGGATTCCTCGTCCGGTTCCACCTCGCCTTCGGCTCTGGCTTCGAGAATGGCTTTTTCCAGGGATTCTTCATCATCGTGCCCGAACAGTTTGCTCAGGCGCGACCAGATGGTACTGTGACCTTCCGTGCCGCCGTCCAAAATATGCCTCCTTGTCAGGGGTCAGCGGGAGCGCCCCCATGCTCTCAGAGCAGTTTGCGCTGTACCATATCCAGATACATGACCCACTGGGTGATAGGCAAGACCCCGTGGGTGGGCGAACAGTGGAACCAGCTGATCTCCGTGCCGCCCGGCTCCAGGATGGCCCAATTGGTAAACCGCACGCCCAAAATGAGGGCGGGCTTGTCCATTTTGATCTCGCGGGTGTGGACCACTTCGCAGGCGCACCAGAAGGTGATGACGCGTTCCTCCCGACCGGCCTCGAAAATGACAAGACAGAGTATCCGGGAACCTTTGTCCAGGTCAACCGGTCTGTTCTCCGGATCCGGCATGGGAAAGCGCAGGGCCAGGCCCGTGCCCGAAATGTCTTCAATGCACAGGGGAGCGTCTTTCATGCCGCGCTTGGCGTAGGTGAAGGGTTTGCCGATTTCAGAAGTCTGGGCGGGCAGCGGCTGCGCAAGCCCCAGCTTCCAGAAGGCCAGCACCCGGATGGATCGGCTGGGCGGCTGCACGCGGATGAAGGTGCGCTTCTGCCCCACGTCCAGATCCAGCGGGGCGGTCACCGTCAGCAGAGAACGCGACCGGCCGGGATCCACATTCAGAATAGTGGTGTGAAATTTGTAAAATGTGGAGCCTTCGGGCAGGGTGGCGCGAAAGTATATTTCTGCGGAAAGGCCTGTGAGCCCGTGCGGGGCGTAAGAAAAAACGTCCAGGACGAGCTGCCCGTCGCTGATGCGCTGCAGCAGGCCGGCCAGGCCTTTGTGGGCCTGACCGTCCAGCACGTTGATTTCAAAAATTTCGTTCTGCGTCTGGGCCAGATCCAGCATGCGGCCCACCACGGCCCTGCGTTTGGCCTCCTGTCGCTGGCGGCTGACGTTGCCGCGCAGGCGCAGCAGCAGCAGTATCAAGGCCAGCATAAGCGCCGCAAAAACGAAAATCAGTTCTTTGCCAGTCATAGCAACCACCAGGAGCACGCCGGCGTACCGGCCTCAAAAAGTGCGCGCAAGGGGTCTTGCAAGGACGCGCTGGTTTCGCTTTCCCGTGCACGGCAACCTGGCGGGCACGGGCCTGCGGGCGGGTCAGAGGCCGGGCGTGCCCACGCGGCAGGGGCGTTTTTCCTGGCGCAGCAGGCCCAGCTTGTGCAGGTGCACTTCCAGACAGGCCACCGCGGCCGGGGTTACGCCGGAAATGCGGCCGGCCTGCCCCAGGTTGCGCGGACGCACCCGGCTGAGCTTCTCTACGACTTCATGGGATAGCCCGGCGATTTTGGCATAATCCAGTTCAGACGGCAAGGCCGTCGCCTCCAGTCGGGCCGTGCGCGCCACCAGTTCGCGCTGGCGCGTGAGGTACCCCGCATATTTGATCTCGGTCTGCACGCCGCGGCGGACGTCTTCTCCTGCCTGGCCCAGCGCCGTGGCCAGGGCCACGCCAAGTTCAGGCGCGGCGTGCTGCAAAAGCTCCGCCAGGGCCGCCAGGTCCAGGTCCGGCCGACGCAGGGCCTCCGCCAGGCTGCGTCCGGCGGGCAGCGCGGCCGTCTTATACTGCATATCGGCAGGCAGGCGCGTTTCCTCAAGGTGTCCGCGCAGCCGGGCGGCGGCGTCCTGTTTGCGGCAAAACAGCTCCCAGTGGGCGTCGTCCACCAGGCCCAGTTCGCGGCCCAGGGGCGTGAGGCGGGCGTCGGCGTTGTCTTCGCGCAGGAGCAGGCGGTGCTCCGCGCGGGAGGTAAACATGCGGTAGGGTTCGCGAGTGCCCAGGGTAACCAGGTCGTCCACCAGCACGGCCATATAGGCTGTGTCCCGCCCCGGCGTGAAGGGCGGCAGGCCGCGCAGGCGGCAGGACATGTTCAGTGCTGCCCAGAGGCCCTGGGCTGCCGCTTCTTCATAACCTGAGGTGCCGTTGATCTGCCCCGCCAGCCAGAGGCCGGGCACGGCCTTGGTTTCCAGGGTGGATTGCAGCTGCACGGGGTCGGCGTAGTCGTATTCGATGGCGTAGCCGGGACGCAGCATGACGGCCTTTTCCAGGCCGGGGATGGCGTGGAGCATGGCGATCTGCACGTCCAGGGGCAGGCTGGTGGGGATGCCGTTGGCGTAGACCTCGGCGCTTTCCAGGCCTTCGGGCTCCAGAAAGATCTGGTGCCGTTCGCGCTGGGGAAAGCGGGCCACCTTATCCTCAATGGACGGGCAGTAGCGCGCCCCCGTGCCCTTGATGACGCCCGTGAACATGGGTGAACGGTCAAAACCGCTGCGGATGATCTCGTGCGCGCGGGCGTTGGTCCAGGTGATGTGGCAGGAAACCTGCGGCAACCGGGGGCCGGGGCCGCGGAAGCTGAAGCCGCGGGGCGGATCGTCGCCCTTTTGCTCCTCCAGGCGGGAAAAATCAATGGAGGTGCCCAGCAGGCGCGGCGTGGTGCCTGTTTTAAGGCGCCCCAGGGCAAGCCCCAGGCTGCGCAGGCTTTCTGAAAGGCCCAGGGCAGGCGCGTCGCCCAGGCGGCCGCCCGGCAGATGGGTGAGCCCCATGTGCAGGCGTCCGTCCAGGAAGGTGCCTGTGGTCAGAAGCACCTGGCGGGCGGTAAAGCAAAGCCCCTGGGCCGTGCTCACGCCCGTAACCCCGGCGTCGTCCGTAGTCACGGCCGTGACCTGGTCCTGCCAGAGGCGCAGGCCCGGCGTGTGGTAGAGCGTCTTCTTGAGGACGCGCTGGTAAGCCTCGCGGTCTATTTGAGCGCGGGTGGCGCGCACGGCCGGGCCCTTGCTCATGTTCAGCACGCGGAACTGGATGCCCGCGGCATCGGCCCAGAGGCCCATCATGCCCCCCAGGGCGTCGATTTCGCGCACCATGTGGCCCTTGGCCAGGCCGCCGATGGCCGGGTTGCAGGAAAGATAACCCAGGCGGTCCAGATTGCCGGTGATGAGCAGCACGTTGTGCCCCAGACGGGCCAGGGCCACAGCGGCCTCGCAGCCGGCATGGCCGCCGCCCGTCACAATGCAGTCAAAAAAAGAATCAGACATGGGCGGCGTTCATAAGGATGTGGGCAAACACCTGGGCGTCCTTGAGAGTTGCGGTGATGGAGGAGCGTTCGTTGGGCTGGTGGCAGGTGTTGGCAATGCAGCTCCAGACCACGGCGGGCAGGCCGCGTTCGCGCAGCAGGGCGGCCACGGTGCCGCCGCCGATGCCCACGGGGCGGGCTTCCACTCCATAGATGCGGGCCACGGCCGCGCGCAGGGCCGTGACCACCGGGCTGACCACCGGGGCGGCCGTGGCCGGCTGCCACTGCACCGTCTCCACTTCAATCCGCACCCGGTGGCGCGCGCCTACCTCCGCAGCCGTGGCCTGCAGCCTGGCCAGCACGGCCTCGGGGTCTACCTGGGGCAGCAGGCGGCAGTCCAGATAAAAGACGTCGCTGCCCGGCACAGTATTGATATTGGGCACATTGGGCTCGTGCTTGCTGGGCACGAAGGTGGAAAAAGGCGGTATAAACAACGGGTTGGCGTCGGCAAAGGCCGCACGCAGGCCGTTGTGGGCGGCCAGAACCATATCCGCCCCGGCCAGAAAGGCGTTGCGGCCCTGCTGCGGGGCTGAGGCGTGGCACTGCGCGCCCGTGGTGCGTACCCGCAGCCACAACTGGCCCTTCTCGGCCACTTCTATGGCGTCGCCGACCGGGGAACCGGCATCGGGCACGATATAGAGGTCGTCCGGGCTGAACAGCTCCGGCGCGGCCGTGAGAATGCGGCGCAGGCCGTAAGTGTTGCCTGTTTCTTCATCGGCCATGAAGACCATGCCCAGGTTCAGTTCCGGCGTGAGCCCGTGGGCCGCCAGTTCTTCAGCGAGCAGCAGCATGCTCACAATGGCCTGCTGGTTGTCCTCCACGCCGCGTCCGTAGAGCCAGTCGCCTTCACGGCGTACCTGCCAGGGGTCGCCGCTCCAGGCGGTCAGATCTCCGGGGGGCACTACATCCGTATGGCCGAACAGCCAGAGGGTGCGGCGGCCTTTGCCCGGCATGCGCGCCACCAGGTTGGGGCGCAGCCCCTCAGGCACGCGAGGGTCCGGGGCGTCCAGACGGGTGAGGTCTGTGACGCTGCAGGCCTTGAGCCAATCAGTAATGCAGCGGATTTTTTCCAGCTCGCCAGGACCGCCGTTGTCCGGTCCCAGAGCCTGGCAGGCGGTAAGCACGGACTGCAGCTCCGCCACCCGATTTTCACGGCCGGCCAGGCCGCGCAGCAGCATATCCAGGTTTTTAAGCATGGCGTGCCCCTGTCAACAGACAAAAACATAAAGGGCCGCAGGGCGGCCCAAGCTGCAACCGTGTCGTCCCGAAACAGTATCGGGGACCGGTTTGTGCCCGGAAGCCGCCGCAACGGCCCGCAAAAATCTGGCGGCTGCATAAGCGGATGCCCCTCCTTCCTCACCGCAAACGCAGGGCGCCTGGGCGGCAAAGCATCGGAAAGGGGCGTCTTGCCTGCCTTTGAGAAAGGCATTCCCAAAGGCAAGCTGCTCTAGCGGCCTTTGGCGGCGCGCTTGGAGGCCTTGAGCGGGTTCACTTTGGCGGCGGCGTTAGCCTGCGCCTTGGCGTGCGTGGCAAAGTTGCAACGGCCTACAGCCCATTTGCGGGCAGGCGCGGGATAACTGGAGCAGAACTGCTCACCGTCAAACTCGCGCATCCGCTCACAGCCGTTGCACTGCTCCACCACAGGGGAAAGAACAAAGCCGTTGACCACCACACCCTCGGCGGTCTTGGTGGCGTTTTCCAGAGGGGTCATGACAAAACCTCCATGCGCCGCAGCGCTCTATGGTATCTGATCTGTCGGCGGCGGACCGCCAAAAATTGTCGGCATGCGCCCGTTTCGGACCAGGACCGGTCCGGCAAAAAGGCCCGCCGCCCGCCGCCGTCACACCGGCGGATTCGGGAATGGAGAAATATAGCCGAATGCGCACTGCTGTCAAGGGCCGCTTTCCTGCCCTGGCGGGTCGGCGTTGCCGCCGATCCGCGGGCCCGCAGGCTGTTGCGGCGGCCGCTGCCGGGCGGCCAGGTTGCGGCGGAACGCAAGGAACTTTCAGCCGTCATGTGCGTCAGGGCTTGACCGCGAGCCCAACGCGGACTACGCTGCCTTAAGATTAGAGTTAATCTACTATTGAGGCACTGTCATGGAAGAACTGGATTTTGCGGGATGCGCCTGTGCGGGCGGTACGCTGCAACGTTTTGTGCAGCCCGTGATTATGGGCCTGCTGGCCCATGGCGCACAGCACGGCTACGCGCTGCTGCAGGGGTTGCGGGCATTGCCCTTGTGGGAGGGCGCGGTTCCGGACCAGACCGGCGTATACCGTCTGCTCAAAAGCATGGAGGCCAGAGGGCTGCTGACTGCGGCGGAAGAAGCGGGACTTACTACGGGCCGTCGCCGTTACGCCCTGACGGAACGCGGAAGGGCGTGCCTGGCGCAGTGGGAGACGACCTTGGAAGACTATCGCCGTACCCTGGACGCAACGCTTATGCTGGTCCGCGAGGCCAACCATATGGATCGGGCCTTTACCCAGTTGGTGGAGCGCGTGGCGCGGGAGGCGCTGGCAGGCCGCATCCCCGTTGCGGCGGATCTGGAGGCTTTGCTGGAAGTTCCCGCCGATTCGGCCGAAGCCGCCTTTCTGGGACGCCGGGCACGGGATATGGCCCGCCAGACGGCGAAAAACCATGGTCGCGTCTGGAGCGCCATCGGCGTGGATTGCCGCCCTTGTCCCATGAACTGCGGTTTTTGTTCTTTCGGCGAAAAGTGGGGACTGGTGCGGGCGCCGCAGGAATGGTCCGCCCCGCGCATCGTGGAAACGGCACGCCGTTTTGTGGCCCAGGGAGCCTATTGGGTGACCCTGCGCACCACGGAATTTTATTCGCTGGAAAAGCTGCTCGATTTGGTGCGCCGCCTGCGGCGCGAGGTTCCCGGCAGCTACCGGGTTGTGGTCAATACCGGTGAGCTGGAGGCTGCCGACGCCAGGGCCCTGGCTGCGGCCGGGGTTAACGTGGTTTACCACACCCTGCGTCTGGGCGAAGGGGAAACTACGGGATTCAAGACGGCAACGCGCCTGGACACCCTGGGCACGGTGCGCGGGTCCAGCCTGGACCTGGCCCATCTGGTGGAACCTGTGGGACCGGAACACGGCAACAAGGAGCTTGTGGCTGTGCTGCTTACGGCCCTGCGCTATGAGGCGCGCTTGTGCGGCGTCATGGCGCGGATCAATGTGCCCGGCACCCCTTGCGGGGACAGGGCCGGCACGGGGCCTGACGCGGAGTTGTCCCCACAGCGTCTGGCGCAGATAGCCGCTGTGACGCGGCTGGCCGGCGGCGTGCGGACGCCGGATATCTGCGTGCACCCGCCCACACTGCAGGCGCTGAACTGGGGAGCTAACGTGCTGGTGGTGGAAACCGGGGCAGTGCCCCGCGATGTGGCCGAAAGCGACACGGACTGGCGCGCCTTTGGCGTGGAGGACGCCCTCTCCCTGCTGCTGGAGGCGGGCTACGCTTTGGGCGGAGATTGATGGCGGCGGATGTCCCGGTGCAACACAGCAATGCCTGCGGAGGCGACTATGGTTTTGGGTTACGGAAACGGCAGGGGATGCGGCGGGGCCGCGGCGTTTTTGGGGATGCTGGCGACGTTGGCGGTCCTGCTTTGGGCTGCTGTCGCCCCGGCGCAGGAGGTTTGGCGGGTAGGCACCTGGAAGACGGCGCAGACCATCCAGCCTTTTGTTTATGAGCGGTATGCCCCTGCTCCGGTCCCGCGCGTGGAGGTGCGGCCTTTTACCAACCCGGCGGACCAGAAGGCGGCGCTGCTTTCCGGCAGTCTGGACATGACGGGCACTACCCTGGCCCTGGCTATCCAGGCGGCGTCGCGCGGCGAGCCCGTGCGCCTGGTGGCGGCCCTGGGTAACAAGTGTTCGGCGCTTGTGGTGGCCAAGAACGGCCCCATCCGCAGCCCGGCGCAGCTCAAGGGCAAGCGCATTGCCTATGTGCCCGGCACCATGCACGAGATTCTGTTGCGCGAAGTTCTGCAGCGCCAGGGGCTTAATCCGAACAAGGACGTGCGCCTGATGCGTATCGACTTTTTCGATATGGGCACAGCCCTGGCCAAGGGCGACATTGACGCCTTTCTTTCTGGTGAGCCCTTCCCTACCCAGGCCGTGGCTCAGGGCTACGGGCGCATTCTGGCCTATCCCTATTATGACGACAGCATCGGGACCATCAACAGCGGCATGCTCATGCGCGAGGATTTTATCAGAGAGCATCCGCAGCGGGCCATGCGCATGGTGGCCGCGCACAAGGCCGCCACAGAGGCCTTTATGGCGGACAAAAAACTCTGGCTGGATACGGCCGCCGCGCTTTTTCGCGTGGATCGCGCCCTGCTGGAGGCTTCCGCTCCCAATATGGAACTGGCCTGGGATATGGACGACGCTTTTCTGCGGCGTCTGGCTGCCCTGGGCGCGCGCATGAAGGCCTTGGGCGTCATTGCTGCGGAGCCGGACTACAGCCGGCTGGTGGACCGCCGGTTTGTGGACGCCCTGCGAACGGGCCAACCCCTGGTTCATGAATAGAGCCTGGCGCGACCATCTGCTGCCCTGGTGCCTGCCCTGTCTGCTCCTGCTGGGCTGGTTTGCGGCCACGGAGCACGGGGCGGCCCCGGATTGGCTGTTGCCCCCGCCCCGGCAGGTGGCCCGTACCCTGGCGGTCTATGTGCTCGGCGTGGGCGACGATCCGCAGGCCGGCCGGTTCTGGCCCGACGCGGCGGCCAGTCTGGGCCGGGTGGCCGCCGGATATGCTCTGGCCGCGGTTCCCGGCGCGGTGCTGGGCCTGTGGTCGGGCCGCAGCCCCACCGTGGCCCGGCTGCTGGCCCCGGTCATCAACGGCGTCAAGGCCGTGCCCGGCATCAGTTGGCTGCCCTTGGCCCTGATCTGGCTGGGCGTGGGCTTCAAAACAACGGTGACCCTCATCGCTCTGGCGGGTTTTTTCCCCGTCTACTTCAGCGCGGCGGCCGCGGCGGCGTCCACGCCGCCCAATCTGCTGCATGTGGGCCGTATGCTGGGCTTGGGACGCGCGGCGCTGTTTCTGCGGGTGGTGCTGCCCTGGTCCATGCCGCAGCTTTGCGCAGGGCTGCGGGTGGCCCTGGGCATGAGCTTCGCCTATTTGGTGCTGGGTGAGCTTACCGGCGTGCCGGACGGCCTGGGCGCGCTGATCATGGACGCCCGCATGAACGGGCGGGTGGACATCCTGCTGTGCGGCATCTTGTGCATAGCCGTGCTGGGGGCGGTCTGCGACGCGTTGCTCCTGCAGCTGCTGGGGTGCCTGCCGGGGCTGCGCCGATGAGGCCGTACTTTGCCTGCGTAGGCGTGCGTAAGGCCTTTGCCGGGCGCGTGGTGCTGCCGGGCGTGGATCTGAGCCTGCGGCAGGGGAGCGTCACGGCCCTGGTGGGAGCCAGCGGCTGCGGCAAAAGCACGCTGCTGCATATTCTGGCGGGGTTTCTGCCGCCGGATGCGGGGGAGATTTTTTTGACAGGCGCGCCCTGCGCGAAGCCCGGCCCGGAGCGGGTTATGGCCTTTCAGGACGATGCCCTGTTTCCCTGGCTGAGCGTGGCGGAAAACGTGGCCTTGGGGCTGCGGCAGGCCGGATTTTCGCGGCAGGATTGCCGCCGGCGGGTGGCGACGGTGCTGGAGCAGGTGGGCTTGGGCGCGTGGGGCGCGGCCTTGCCTTCCGTTCTTTCGGGCGGCATGCGGCAGCGCGCGGCCTTGGCCCGTGCCCTGGCCCTGCGGCCCAAGCTGTTGTTTCTGGACGAACCCTTTGCCGCCCTGGACGCCATTACCCGTTTGCGCATGCAGATATTGCTGGCCCGGTTGCAGGCAGACGCGGGTCTGACCGTTATGCTGGTAACCCACGACGTGGGTGAGGCCTGTCTGCTGGCCGATACGGTCCATCTTATGGAGGAAGGCCGGGGGCTTACCCAGTGTTGGGAGATTGCCGCCCCGCGACCCCGCGATCCGGACGCGGTGGAGCAGGCCGCCCTGCGGGCGCGGATTCGTCTGGCGCTGGGTGCGGCGCAGGCGGGCGGCACGTCACAGGGGCTTGGGGGGAAAGCCCCTGGTTGGTGAAGACTCCCTGATTTATGCCAGAAATTGCGTGGCGGGTGTGTAGTTCAGGCCCAGGGCTTCGGCCACGCCGGCAAAGGTGCACTGGCCGTCCACGGTGTTGAGGCCGCGTTGCAGAGCGATATTTTCTTTGCAGGCGGTCTTCCAGCCTTTGTCGGCCAGGGCCACGGCATAGGGCAGGGTGGCGTTGGTCAGGGCGTGGGTGGAGGTGATGGGCACCGCGCCGGGAATATTGGCCACGGCGTAGTGGATGACGCCGTGCTTCTCAAAGGTGGGCTGGTGGTGGGTGGTGGGCTTGCCCGCCGTGGTTTCAAAGGATCCGCCCTGATCAATGGCCACGTCCACCACTACGCTGCCCTTGCGCATGGTTTTGATCATGGCCTCGGTGACCAGTTTGGGCGCCATGGCCCCAGGAATGAGCACGGAGCCGATGACCAGGTCCGCCTCCCGCACGGCATCGGCGATATTGTAGACGTTGGAGGCCAGGGTCTGTACGCGGGCGGAAAAAATGTCGCTCAGGTAACGCAGGCGGTTGAGGTTGCTGTCCAGGACGGTCACATCCGCGCCCAGGCCCATAGCCATTTTGACCGCCTCGGTACCCACGGTGCCGCCGCCCACGATGACCACCCGGGCGCGCTGCACCCCGGCCACGCCGCCCATGAGCATGCCAGCGCCGCCGGCCTGTTTGGTGAGCAGGTAGGCGCCCACCTGTACGGACATGCGCCCGGCCACTTCGGACATGGGGGCCAGCAGGGGCAGGCTGTGGTCTTCGGGCTGCACGGTTTCGTAGGCCAGCCCCACGACTTTGGACTGCAGCAGGGCCTCGGTGAGGGCTTTGTCCGCCGCCAGGTGCAGGTAGGTGAACAGCAACAGGCCGGGCTTGAAGTACCGGTATTCGCACTCCAGCGGCTCCTTGACTTTGACGATCATGTCGGCCTGTTCCCAGACCGCCGCCACGGGCAGGATGCGCCCGCCGGCGGCCGCATAGGCTGCATCGTCAATACGGCTGCCCAGGCCCGCGCCGGCTTCCACCAGTACGGTATGTCCGCGGTCAGTCAGAGTTTTGACGCCCGCGGGCGTAAGCCCCACGCGGTATTCATCCGCCTTGATTTCCTTGGTAACGCCGACAATCATGGTAAGACCCCCTGTARCGGTTGGTGGTGGGCTGGTTTGCCCGGCATGGCGCGGCCCCTGGCGGCGTGGCCTGTCTGCGGGAAGTAAAAGGTTGGCAGCACAATGAAGTTACCCTATTCTATTCTTTAAAAAATATACCATAAGGCGTCGGTGCCCGCAATATTTCAAGAAGAAATTTCGTTAGAGCAGTTTACGAATGAAATGAGTTAATTGCTCTGCAAGGATTTTCTTGAAAATCCTTGCCACGAAATGCGAGAAGGCAGGCTTTTGCCTGCCGTAAGCGAGCATTTCAAGTGTTAAATACTCTAGGGAGGCGTCCCTCGCGCGGTAGGCCCTGAAGCGGCCGACAGTCAGGCACAATGCTTGCATATCTTTGCCCTGCCGGGTGGACGGCACGGCCGCCCTTGGTGCGGGTGGGCGTGTGCCCCTGGCGAGTGTTTGCGGTGTGGAATTTATTGGTGTACCTCTAAAAAACAATAATGACGCGCTGTGCCGTGACTCAGGGGGGCGGATGTCTGCGGTTGAATCCTCCATCATTATCCCGGTGTTTAATCAGTGGAACCTGACGCGCGCCTGCCTCAAGGCCCTGGCGGCCACTATCAAAGACCGGGACGTGGAAGTCATTATAGTGGACAACGGCTCCACGGATGTGACGCCTCAGGCCTGCCCCGTTCTTGGCCGCACGCTGTTTGGGGAGGCCTTTCGCTACCACCGCTCCGCAACCAATTTGAACTTCGGCCCGGCCTCCAACCTGGGGGCCAGGATGGCGGCCGGGGAATTTCTCATTTTTCTCAATAATGATACGGAGCCGCTGCCCGGCTGGTATCAGCCTCTGCTGGACGATTTTGCCGCATGGCCGGACATTGCCGCCACCGGCCCCTTGCTGCTGTATCCGAAAAGTGAACCTTTCGGGTATACGGTGCAGCATCTGGGGGTACGCATTTCTCCTTTTATGAGCGTTGGTCATCTTTACGAGGGCATTCCGGCGGAGAGCCCTTTGGCGCAAAAACGGCGGTTTTTTCAGGTCATCACCGCCGCCTGCATGGTTATGCGGCGGTCGGTATTCATGGAAGTGGGCCTGTTTGACGAGCACTACATCAATGGATTCGAGGACGTGGACCTCTGCGCCCGGCTCAGCCACCAGGGCTATCGCATGACCGTCAACCCCGAAGCCAGGGTCATTCACCACACCAGCCAGACCCCCGGCAGACACAGCCACGAGGAAGAAAATTCCGCCTATCTGATGGAACACGGCCTGCAGCTGCTTGTTCCGGACTGGCACCAACATGTGAAAGATGATGGGCTGCGGCCGCATATTGGGCCGTGGCAGACGTTGCAGATTTTTTTGCCGCCCGATCAGCGCGCGCGTCTGGACAGGGTCGCGGACAAGGCCCCGGCAGCGGTTCTCAAAGATCTGTTGCTGCACAATCCTTTTTGGGAAAAAGGCTGGAGTGCCCTGACCCAAAAGGAGGAGAATGCGTCCATCCGTGCGGCGCTGGAATTTACATGGTTCAAGTTGTACCCTTCGCCGGAAGGGGCCATGCGGCTCTGCGCTTCTGCCCGCGCCGCGCATGACGCTCAGGCTGCCGTAAAGGCGCTGCATCTTGGGATTTCCTTTTGTAAACCCTTTGATCAATATCTTAAAAAAGCAGAAGAAATGCGCGCGTGGTGCGCACACCTCGGCCTGGCCCCTCTGGCTGAGCAGTATGCCGCATGGCTTGCCGGGGCGGAGTCCTTCCGGACGGAACGCTATCTGCCTTGCCTTGCGGCGCTGCGGCGTATGGCGGCTGAGATGGACATCCCCCTCATGCCCCACGAGGACTGGACCTATACCTTGTGGCGGGAGTTGGCGGACCTGCCGGGTCGTGCCGCAGCCGCGCCGCAGTCCGTGGAGGCTGGGGAGCCGCCTGTGCGTTTTTCTGTTCTCATGCCGGTCTACAATCCCAAGGCAGAGCATTTTGTTGCCGCGCTGGAATCTGTTTTGGCCCAGGACTACCCGCACTGGGAGCTGTGCGTCGCGGACGACGCCTCCACCGACCCCCATGTGGCCGCCATTCTGGTCGACTATGCCGCCGGAGACGGCAGAATCCGCTATACCAGGCGGGAGAAAAACGGCCATATCGCCGCCGCCACCAATACGGCACTGGAGATGGCGCGTCATCCCTGGACCGTACTGCTGGATCAGGACGATCTGCTGACCCCGGACGCCCTGCGTCAGGTGGCCGCAGCCATACAGGATTACCCCGACGGCCTGTTGTTTTTTTCTGATGAGGATAAAATCCGCGAGGATGGCTCTCTGTTTTATCCCTATCTTAAAAACGACAAGTGGGATTGGGAACTGCTCTGCGGCCAGAATTTCGTGAGTCATCTCGGCGTGTACCGCACGGACAAGATACGCCAACTGGGTGGTTTCCGTGAGGGGGTCCGCGGTTCACAGGATTATGATCTGCTTTTGCGTTATGTGGCGGGGGCGGACGCCGCGCGCCTCATCCATATTCCCCATGTGCTCTACCACTGGCGCGCCCATGCGGGCAGCACGGCTACGGATGTGGGCGTTAAAAGCGAGGCGGTGGAGAGTGCGCGGCGGGCGCTGCAGGACTATCTGGACGCAGCTGGTTCTGCAGCCGTGGTGGAGGTGTTGGAGGGTTCTCAGTTTTTGCGGGTCAGGCATCCGCTGCCCCACAAGCGGCCCCTGGTAAGTCTGATCTGCCATATGGGAGAGGATCTTGCCCCGTTGCAGGCCCAGCTTGCCGCCTTGCAGGAGAATACCGCCTACGGCAAATATGAAATACTTGTTGTGTGCAGCGAAGCCGTTCCGCAACGCCAGCTTGTCAAGGCGCGGCGGCTGACTGAGGGCCAGAAAAATATCCATTTGGTTCTGCATCCGAAAAATTTTTCCCAGGCGCAATGCCTGCAATGGGGCGCGCAAAAGGCGCAGGGGCAGGTGCTGGGCTTTCTATCCGGCGGCGTGGCGCCGGTGACGCCGGGCTGGCTGGAGGAACTGGTGGCCTRCCTGTGCCGTGCGGGCGTGGGCGCTGTGGGCGGCAAGCTGCTGCGCCGTAATGAAACGAGTCTGCACTGCGGCTACCTCACGGACGCCAGCGGCACATTGGCCCCGGTGTTGTCGGGCATGCCCCGCCATACGCCCGGCTGGTTCAACTGGAATATGATGGCCCGGACCGTAGACGCCCTGGACGGCCTGTGCCTGTTTACCCGTGCGGAAACCTTGGCGGGGGCGGGCGGCTTTGACGCGGCTGTGCCCGATGCGGCTGTGCCGGACTACTGTCTGCGCCTTGATGGGCAGGGATTGCGCACCGTCTGGTGGCCGTTTGCTGCGTTTGTGCTGCTGGATGATAAAAAGGCGCGCCGTTGCGACGACTGGATGGACACTGCCGCCTTTGCGGCACGCTGGAAAGGGCGGCTTACGCCCTTCAGCAGGGATCTTGCGGCCACGCGGCAGGGCTGGGCGTTGCAGACCGACGCCGTGGGATCGGAGGCTGCGGGTGGCATCTTACGGTTAGAGGCTGAAGGTGTTCCGAAGGATTTTTCTCCGGAGGAATACTTGCTTTTGTATCCGGATGTCCGCGCCAGTGGGATGGACCCCCTGATTCATTATCTGCAGTGCGGGCGTCAAGAGGGACGCAAGCCCTGCTGCAGCCATATAGACTACAGCGGCCTTACGCCGGAACGGCTGGCCAGGTTTCGCGCTGCGCCGCCCGGTGATGTGGTGGTCTGCACCTCTGTTGCGGGGAACTACGAGCGCCTCTTGCCCCCGGCTTATTTGAACGACGGCTGGCGCTATGTGTGCTATACAGATACCCCTATGGAATCTTACGGAATATGGGAAATGCGCCCCATTCCTTATGCTAATGCCGATCCCACGCGCCGGTCTCGCTGGGCCAAGCTGCATTTGCCGGAGCTTTTTCCCGATGCGCGTTGGGTATTATGGCAAGATGCAAATTTTGTCATTGTGGGTGACCTTTCACCAGTGCTAAATTTTCATGACGGTTCGTTACCACTGTATTCTATTACACATCCTGTCCGTGACTGCATTTATGATGAGGCCTCAGCCTGTATTATGGCTAAAAAAGATACCACTGAAGTTCTCAAAAAACAGGTTGAGGCGTACAGGATGCAGGGTATGCCAGAACATTATGGGTTATATGAAAACAATATTTTTTTGATAAATCCAAATAATGATTGCACATGTGAACTATTTTTGCAATGGTGGAAAGAATATGAAATGTATAGTAAAAGGGATCAAATTAGTCTTCCATATATTTTATATAAAAATAATATGAAGACTGGTGTTTTGTTTGATAAGGATTTCTTTTTTAAAAAAAATAGTATTATTTGCTTTCTGACACATATCGAAACAAATTTATGTGCTGTATAGGTGTCTGTAGTAATACTGTGTGGCCACGAGATTTTTTCACGAAAAGGCGTTTAAGAAGACTATTTTTTCTAGGCTTGTTAAGGTTATGTCTTTTACTCCAAACTTTGCAGAAAAACATATCGGCAGGCTTAGTAATATTATGGATACGAACCTATAAGTGTGACTTTGAGTGATTGTGAATTTGTTTATAGTGAGGGTTTTAAAAGAATGCAGCTCAACTGTCGTGCGGTCTCCCTTGCTTTAACTTATATAAAAATTATCAGGGCGATATATGCAAGATGAATCGATAAACGCGGCATTGGTTAAGGAATTGTTTGCAGTTATTGGGGAGTTAAAAAGACAATTTGAAAGAATAGAGAAGAATCAGTCTGTTATAGTGGATTATCTTTCTGATCGTGGGATGGCTAGATATGATTTGTCCTGTGATATCCCCAATATTGAGCGTCTTTTGCAGCTGGGAACAAGGTTTCCACATCCCCATGGCATAGTTATATCCAAGCATGCAAGGCTTGGACCTGGATGCATGATTTGGCAAAATGTCACAATTGGCGCGAAGCAATTGGTTGAGGACGGCGGTCAAAATATGTATCCAAACATAGGCAGCAATGTTAAGATATATGCTGGAGCATGCATTATTGGTGATGTAAAAGTTGGTGACTTTTCAATAATTGATTGTAATGCCGTTGTACTGAACGATATTCCGCCGTATACAGTTGTTGCTGGGGTTCCAGCAAAAAAAATTGGCATTAATGAATCTGTCCTCAGAAAGGGGATTGAAAGCAATAAAAGATTCGAAGAGAAAATTTATAAGAAATTTCAAAAGAGCACCTTGGTTAAATCGCTTTCCCCTAGTAGCGTCTGTATTGATTGTGGTGCAAATAAGGGGGATGTTACAGAAATATTTGCAAATACTGGTGCTTCCGTCATTGCTTTTGAGCCGCATCCGATCTGTTATAGAGCGTTGAAAAAGAGGTTCTCGCATAACGAAAATGTCAAAATATTTAATAAAGGCGTTTTTATAAAAAATGATAGGATGAAACTTTTTATCTCAAATGTTGAAGAATATGATCCGTTAGCGATTTCGCAGAGTAGCTCATTGTATCGAACAAAAACAAATATTGATTCTGCGAAGTATCATGATGTTGAAGTGATAGATATTACGGATTTTATATTCTCGATTGATAAAAAAATTTCAATTTTAAAATTGGATGTTGAGGGCGCTGAGTATTGTATACTCGAAAAGATAATAATTAGCGGTGCGCTTAATAAAATTGAAACAGTCCTAGTTGAGACTCATGAGGACAGAATCCCAGAAATTTGCGAAGAGGCAATCCGAGTAAGGAAACTCATAAAAGATATGAATATAACTTCGATACACCTTGATTGGGTTTAAAAATAAAACGTTTTGCCCCTACCCCCGCTTCAGTTCTTCCACCAGCTTGGCCATGTCCTGCGCCTGGGTGCGCAGCAAGGCCATTTCGCGGGCGGCCACTTCCATGGAATCCGCCGTGGACTTGGCAATAAAGTTCACGTCCTCCAGGGATTTGTTGATGGCCGCACTGGCGGCGGACTGCTCCTCGCTGGCCGAGGCGATGGCCCGCACTTCGTCGGCGGTCTGATCCACCATGCCCACGATTTTGGTCAGCGCTTCACCAGACTTATCGGCAAAGCCCGTGGCCGCGTCAATGGTTTTCACGGTGGCGTCCACCAAGGACACGCTGGTTTCCGCGCTCTGCTGGATGGCCGTAACCGCCTGGGCCACGTCCGCAGTGGAGGCCATGGTCTTTTCCGCCAGTTTGCGCACTTCGTCAGCCACCACGGCAAAGCCGCGTCCGGCGTCGCCGGCCCTGGCCGCTTCAATGGCCGCATTGAGGGCCAGCAGATTGGTCTGGTCCGCTATATCCGCAATGACATTCATAATCCTGGTGATGGCCTGGGTGTGCTCGGCCAGTTGGGCCATGCCTTCACGCAGCTTCAGGGACTGGCGCTGCACTTCCTCAATGCCGGCAACGGCCTGGGCCACCACCTGGGCCCCAGCCTCGGCTTCCTGCCGGGCCGTGTTGGAAATATCCGCCGCGCCCCCGGCGTTTTGGGCCACGTCCAGCACGCTGGCGTTCATTTGTCCCATGCCCGTGGCGGTTTCCGCCAGGCGCTTGAGGGCCTGGCTCAAGGCCGTGTGCGTGTTGTCCACTTGGTCGGCAATATCTTCGGCGGCGGCATTGAGTTTGTTCACCACGCCGCCCATGCGTTCAGCCGCGCTGACAATGCCTTCACGCCGGGCTTTTTCGGCCTCTTTTTGCGCCTTGTGGGCTTCTTCCACAGCTTGCCGGGCCTCTTCGCTCATGCTGCGGGCTTCTTGGGTTTTGGCGTGCGCCTCCTTCACCAGTTTGCGCAGGTTGGTTTCCATCTGGCGCAGGGCGTCGGCCAGTTGCCCCATATCGTCGTTGCTGCGCACGCCCAGCCGGGCCGAGGCGTCACCGCCGGCCACGGCCAGGGCATAGCGCGTGATTTTGGTCACGGGCGCGCTGATGCGCAGCCCCACAAGCACAGCCAGAACCAGCAGCACGGTCAGCAGCCCCAGCGCGGTAAGCACGGCGGCGCGGATGCCGGCGTGCTCCAGTTTTGCCAGATCTTCAATGGGGTTGCCCACAAACCACATGCCCAGAATTTTGCCGTCCGCGGTCCGCACGGGCCAATAGGCCGATTGATAGCGCACGCCTGAAATAACGTTGCGCACCACGCTCACTTCGCCGCGCTCCAGCACGGCTTGCACCACGGCCGGAGCGTCCAGTTTGGTGCCGATAATCCTTTTATTGTCGCGCAGGATGGTGGTCATGACCCGCGTGTCGCCCTTGAAGATGGTCACGTCCACCCCGGCAAGGCGCTTGAGGTCATCCAGAAAAGCCGGAGTGGTGAGCTGCACGCCCACAGAAACCGTGCCCACCACGACCCCCTCGCGTCGTATGGGGCAGGAGGCGCGGAGCATGAAGGGGTTGATGGGGCCGGTAACCACAGCTGCTGCCGCTTCGCCGCGCATGGCCTTGGCCACGGTGCCCTGCTTGGCGATATTGTCGCCGAATTTGGCGGCGTGCCCGCGGGCAATGACTGTGCCCTGGGCGTCGGTCACGGACATGAAGTCCGAGCCCGCGGCGCGCATGAGCTCCTGCGCCAGGGCATACACGGCCGCGTGGTCCTTGGCGGCCACGGCGGCGGCAAAATCCGGATTGCGCGCAATAAGGTCGCCGCTGTGCAGGAAGCGCCCCGACGTAGCGGTGATGGCGGCGTCCACCACCTGCTGGCTGCGGGCCATGCCGTCCACCAGTTCGGCGTCAAAAGGTTTTTTCATATGATAAATGGCAACGACCAACACTACGGCGCAGCAGACGATCAAGGCAATAAACAATGAACCTACATACTTGTGCGTAAGCGTAAGGCGCATGACAAGTTCTCCTCCACGTCATGGTGTCGTATGCCACATAAGGGCCGTCAGGCTGCGCGGACGGCATCGCCAGCGTCGGGTATAACCCGGCGTTGCGCATGGTTCCCTGTCCAGAGGCGCATAGCCTCAGGCCTGACGCAACCGGCGGTGCGGGAATAGCCGCGCATACGTGCTTGCCTGACCGCCCCCCTGCCAAGGAGCCGTCAGACGCTTTTAGTAGCCTTTTAACCTATATCGACCAGAGATATAAAAAGTTAAGGGGACGTATAGCGAACGTTATAACTGCTGTCAAAAGCCAAAAGCGGATTTGGCGTCAGTTCGCAATAAAAGATTTATTTCACATTTGTGGCCAGAGCCTTGCAATTTTGCAATGTCCTGGCGATTGCGTAAGCAAGACGCTCGCCGTGGAGGCGCAAGCACAGCTGTAGCCATTGCGAAGCAGGGGTTGCCCCGTTACGGCGAAAAAATTACGGGCTAAGACAGCAGCGCTAGTTACGGATACAGACAGCAACGCTATGTAGTTGCACGGGTAAGCGCTGAAATGAGCGTGCCTAACCATTGAGAATACATATTCTCAACATGAATCTGTGTTATGGGCGCAAACGCAGAAACCGCTTGCAGACGGACAAAAAACTGGAGTGGAAGGAAGCATTGCCGTGCGCGGAAATGCCGGGATCAGCCCAGCTTGGCGCGGACCTGACGGCAGAGTCCCATGAGGGCGTCGTATTCGTGCCGCCGCAGCCCGGCCCGACTGAACAGCCGACGCCAGGGCAGCAGGAAGTAGTCCGGATTGTCCCCGTGCAGATAGTCCAGGCGCAGAAGCATATCCTTGAGTGCAGCCATGAGGCGCTCCTGTTCGGCGGCTGTGGCCGCCCGGCCGCCGGGCACGGGGTCTGGAGGCCGGCTTTGCGGGGACGCGAGAGCGGCATCCGGCGCGGCAGCCGTGGCGTCTTCGCTTGCGGGAGAGGGGGCGGCGCCCCCCGCGTGGCGCAGGGCCCGCACGGCGTTGGCGCATTCGTAGGTCAGCAGCAGTACAGCCTGGGCCAGATTGAGGGAGCGGGCCGCCGGATCGGTGGGGATGGTGACCAGTTGCTGGCAGTGGGAGATTTCTGCATTGTTCAGGCCGCGGTCTTCGGGGCCGAAGACCAAGGCAACGCGCTCGCCGCGCGCCAGGGACGCCGCAACCAGTCTGCCGGCCTGCGGCGGCGAAAGCAGGGCCCTGCGCCAGCCGCCCACCCGGGCGGTAGTGCCCAGCACCAGTGCGCAGGGGGCCACCGCCTCTTGCACAGAGGGGTGAACGCTCAGGCTGTCCAGCAGGGGGATGCCTTTAGGTGTGGCCAGGGGGATGGCCTTCTCTTTGTCCCAGCGTTCGGGATCCACCAGGCGCAGGGAGGAACAACCCATGTTGACGCAGGCCCGCGCCGCCATGCCGATGTTCTCGGGAAAGCGGGTCTTGACCAGGACTACGTCCAGACCTTGCAGCAGCATCATGCGCCTCAGCACAAAAAGTGAAAGGCCGCCAGCACCTGGGTGGCGCCTTCAGCCGGTTCCAGCAGCAGGGCAGGGGGCTGGGGCCAGATGTGATTGGCCGCCAGAGCCAGCATGGCCCCGCCGGCCCCGCACTTGCAAACAGTGCCCAGAAAACGGCCCATCATGGCCCCGAAGGCCGCGTCCAGGGCCTCGCCCAAGGGGCGGCCGCGGACGAGTTCCATAAGAAAGCAGCCCGTCCAGGCCCCGGCCAGCGCGCCGATAAGCGCCCCCAGGCCGAAAAACAGGGGCGCCAGCAAAATAGCCCCGGCGATGGCCCCGATCATGCCCGCAAAGGTACCCGAAGAGCTGGAGCCGTAGCGCCGGGCCTTAACGATCTGCAGGCCCATTTCAAGAGCCTCTCCGGCCAGGGCAATGCCCACCATGAGCACCCAGAACCAGACGTCCATGGACTGGGCCGCAGGGTGGATCAGCTTCCACAGGGCTACCAGCCCCAGCAGCAGCCAGTTGGCCGGCAGGCCAAAGATGTTGAGCAGCAGTACAAAGCCGAGCAGCGTGACAAACGCGCCCGCCAGGACTGATGCCAAAGGAAAAGGCAAGAAATCCATAAACCACCTGTGGGGCCGGTTGCGCCACGGAAACGGGCGTTATTTTTGCTCGCGCAGATCCTTGAGGCGCACGGCCTTGCCCTCGCTGCGCGGCAGGCTGTTGCTTTCCACCAGCTCCACCTTGGGCGTCACCAGTATTTCGTCGCGCAGGCGCGCGGTAATGGCCTTTTGCAGGTTGTGGAGCACGCGCATATCCTCCACAAAATATTCGTCCCGGATCTCTACCTGCACCCGCATGACGTCGCCGATGCCGTCGTTTTCCAGAATAATAAGGTAGCTCTGCCCCACCTCCGGGAAGGTCATGATGACTTGCTCCACCTGCAAGGGGTAGATGTTCACCCCCTTGATGATGAACATGTCGTCCGCCCGGCCCAGAATGCGGTCAATGCGGCGGTGCTTGCGGCCACAGGCGCAGAAGCCCGGCAAAAAGCGGGTCAGGTCGCGGGTACGGTAGCGCAGAATGGGCATGCCCTGACGGCACAGACAGGTCATGACCAGCTCGCCCACCTCGCCATCGGGCAGGGCTGCGCCCGTCTCCGGGTCCACAATTTCGGGGATGTAGGCGTCCTCCCAGATGTGCAGGCCATTTTGTTCCAGGCACTCGAAGCCCACGCCCGGGCCGTTCATTTCTGACAGGCCATAGGAGTTGTAAACTTTCATATCGAAAAGATTTTCGATGCGGCGGCGGTATTCCTCGGTATAGGGCTCTGCGCCCACCATGGCGATGCGCAGGGGGAATTGGCGCGGGTCTTCCCCCATTTCACGCAGATGTTCACCCAGGATCAGGGCGTAGGAGGGCAGGATGTGGGCCACCGTGGTGTTAAAATCCTTGGCCAGCTTAATCTGACGGCGGGAGTTGCCCGCCCCGGCCGGGATGGTCATGCAGCCCAGGCGCTCGGCCCCGAAGTGGATGCCCAGTCCGCCCGTGAACAGGCCGTAGCCGGACATATTCTGGAATACGTCGTCCCGACGCACGCCCACCATGTACATACAGCGGGCCATGAGGTCCGCCCAGGCGTTGATGTCGTTCTGCGTGTGGCAGATGGCCACGGGTGAACCTGTGGTGCCGCTGGAGCAGTGCATGCGCACCACCTCGGATTGCGGCACGCAGAGCAGCCCCGTGGGGTACTGGGAGCGCAGGTCGTTCTTGGTGGTAAAGGGTATGCGCCGCAGATCGTCCAGGGTGCGCAGCGATTCGGGGCCCACGCCAGCTTCGTCCAGCCGCTGGCGGTAAAAAGCACACTTGCGGGTCTGCGCTACCGTGTTGCGCAGGCGCAACAGCTGGGTTTCTTCAATGTGTTCGCGGCTCCACAGTTCCGCTTCATCAAAAACGTCCATACTTTCCCCCTGAAGTGGCGCGTTTTACTTCGCCTGCCGGTGCGCCCAGCCCCAAAGCAGTCCGAAACAGCCCGCCAGCATCATGTCGCCGTGCGGAGCCAGAAATGTGCCGCAGCCCTCCAGCAGGGCGCGTTTGGGGCCTGTAATAAAGGTGGGCGCGTAGCCGCCGGCCTCTTCACAAGCGGGCCCGAAGGCCGTGCCGTGCCCGCCGCTGGCCTGCACCGCTTCGGCAGGCAGCCAGTGCTTGCGAAACTGCTCCAGGTCTTCCAGAAGCTGCTCCCGCGTGCGCATGCCCGTATGGTGCTCGTAGATGCCGCGTACCTTGCCCTGATAGAGCAGGGCCGCCACGGTGTGGCCGTTGCCCACGTTGACAATGGTCAGACCCTGGCGGAAGCTGCGTTCCAGCACGGCCGGGTCGCACAAGGCCCCCAGCAAGGCGCTGGTGCCCGTGTCGGCCACGGGGCCGCCGGTCTTCTCGTGCAGGGCCTGCATGCGGGTCAGCGAAGGCGGCGGCGCAGCATGGATCCAGCTGGTCGGGTCTGCGGAGGCGGTCAGAAGGTCGCTCCAGCCGCGCATGCGGCCCTGCCGGTTGTTGTAGACGTGAAAACCGTGATCCTGTGCGGCGGCCAGCACCAGATGCGGTTGCGGCAAGCCCGCTAAGCGCAGTATGCCGGCCCAGAAGTCCGGAGCGTAGTCGGTCAGGAATACGGGAACGCAGTTTTCCGGGCAGTTGGCGCTGATGGTCACGCCCAAGGCGCGCACCACATCTTCGCTGTCGTGGATGCCGCGGGTGGCCGGAGCCGTGGAAAAGACCGCCAGGCCGGCGGCCAGGTGCTCCTTGATGGCCTGGGTGAATCCCCCGCCCATGTTGCCGCCGTAAAGCCAGATGTTGCGCCGCAGAAGCGTGAGCTCGCGGATGCGCTGGGCCGTCAGACGGGCCGGCGCGGGCAGCACAAAACGCGGCCAGTTCTCGCCTTCCAGGCCGGGCCGGGCCAGCAGGGCATCTTGTGTGCCGCTGCCGATGTCCACGCAGAGCACCGGGCCCGCGTTACGCAGAAATTTTTGTACGGTTTCGTCCATGCCTCACTCCATCGGGCTTGAAAGAGTAGCCGCAACGGCTTTGGAGCGCAAGCCCGCCAAGATGGAAAAAACACTTGCCATTACCAGCACTATGCGATAGAAGCCTTGTCTGCGCCGAGGTGGTGGAACTGGTAGACACGCTATCTTGAGGGGGTAGTGAGAATTCTCGTGCGGGTTCGAGTCCCGCCCTCGGCACCATAAAGACTTCCAAAGAAGTTCAAAAAAGTCCGCAAGGCCAATAGCCAAGCGGACTTTCTGCTTTTTTAGCTTCCGTTCAAGTTGGGTCTACACCAAAGACGGCTCTACACCAAAGACGGGGGCAAGCCCCTTCAACGGGCAGTTTTTCCGACAGGTTTCTGAACAATTCCCCATCCATTTCAGCAGCACAATACGCGCACCCGCAGGCGGTAATTTTCGAAGTTGCGGAAGCCATACGCTCGCCGTTGAATCAACTTCATTTTTCGATGGAAACCTTCTGTAAT
>NZ_SIXC01000015.1 GCF_004309735.1 Desulfovibrio legallii | reverse complement strand
TCCCCCCTTCCCCCCACGCCCCCCATCCCCTTCAAAAAACTTCATTCCCCCACAGAACCGCATAGGGCATACCCTGACCGCAAAAAAAAGTTTCCCGCGCCACAAGGGCTTGCCAAAACCATCCAGCATGCTGACGGCGCACGGATGTGGGATTTCACTGGCGTTGAGCGCGGCATAAAGGGGTGTGGTCGCGCAGCGGCACACCCCAGCCGCGCCGGACACAGTTACACTGCCGCCCAACCAACATAAAGCAAACACTGACGGCAAATGCGCGGAGAACCTGCGAGGGCACGAAAGACGCCGGACACGGGACCCGGCAAAATATGGGGGCTGTGGGGCCTGCGGTTGTTGCGCCCGGCATAAGGGGCGCGGTCGCGCAAGCGGCGCGCCCCAGCCGCGCCGAACATGGTGGGGCTGCCCTGGGAAAGCGGGGGGTTATGGGGGGTGTGGGGGGCCTAAGGGGGGGCGCAGCCCCGCCCTTGGCCCCCTGCCCTCGCCGGAGGCGGCCCAAATAACGACAAAGAAAGAACCGCCGCGCCCGCAGGGCAACCAGCCTCCGGCAGGATCCCCCGCCTTCCGGCGGAACTCCCAACCGCACAGCGGCCCCCTCGCCGGAGGCGGCCCAAACGCCAGACAAAAACCAAACCGCCGTGCCCGCAGGGCAACCAGCCTCCGGCAGGATCCCCCGCCTTCCGGCGGAACTCCCAACCGCACAGCGGCTCCCTCGCCTTCCGGCGGAATTCCCAGCCGCGCAGCGGCCCTCCTCGCCAGGGTACTCCCTTTCTTTTGCGACTCCTGTCGCAGCCCCCATAAAAACGCCGCAGAGAACAAATCCCTCCTGCGCTTTGGCGCAAAAACGCAAAAAGCGGGAGGGCAAGCCCTCCCGCTTCGCGGAAAAAATGCTGTAACGGCCGGAAACTACACGCAGCCCGTGGGCTTGGGCAGACCGGCCATCTTGCAGGCGCCCTTGCCGGGGCCGGAGGGGAAGAGCTCGTACACTTCCTTCAGCTTGTAACCGGTGTTTTTGGAAAGGATGCGGACCATGGGGGCGATGCCGTTCTTCTTGTAGTAATCCTGCAGGAAGTCCAGAATCTTCTGATGGTCGGGCGTAATCTCGGAGATGCCTTCCGATTCCTTCACATACTCCATCCATTCAGGGCACCAGTCGTCAAAACGCAGCAGGAAACCGTCTTCGTCAACTTCAAAGCTTTTACCTTTATAGGTGATCTCAGCCATGCGTGTGTCCTCCTTGGACAGATATTGCTCAACTCCGCCAGGGCAAGCCTACCCCAACGCTACGCCAACCGGGCAAACCCGGCCGAATTCCTTCGTAGGCGCGAAAGCGTAACGCAATCACAACGAATGCGTTTATGCCACAAACAAAACTCCTTGGCAAGCCCCGGCCGTTTTTTTGGCCTCCGGGCCCAGCCTTGACGAAAATTTTTGCGTTTTCATTTCAGAAAGATATATTAATCATGATTGCATTGATTGCATACTCGCCCAGCGCAATACAGCACATGGGCCTGTTTGCCGATAGCTTCCAGCAAGGCCTTTTCGGCATCGGGGCTGTCCATCTGGCGGATGCGCAAAAAAACCTGCCGCGCGCCGTCGTCGCTGTTGGCCGTCAGCACAGAAAGCAGACGGGCGCTGTGGGCGCGCAACGTGTCAAAAATAGGCCGCATGGTGCCGGGCGCATCCGGCAGTTCTACCCCCACCTGGATGCCGCCCTGCCGCGCGCCGGTAATGTCCACCAAAGCCTTGAACACATCCTGGTCGGAAAGTATCCCCACCATCCGGCCGCTTTCTTCCACCACGGGCAGACCGCCGATTTTGTGGTCCAGCATGAGCATGGCCGCCTTTTCCACCGTTTCCGCTGGGGAAATGGTGATGGGGTTGGCGGTCATGATGTTCTTGGCCTTGAGTTCGGCCAGCAGGTAGTGCATCTCATACATATCCAGCGTGGTGGCCTTGGAAGGCGAGGCGTCGCGCACGTCGCGGTCGGAAATAATGCCGACCACATGGCCTTTGTCGTCCAGCACGGGCAGCCGACGGATATTGTGGTCTTTCAGCAGCTTGCCCACCTTGAGCAGAGAAGTCTCCGGCGTAACGCTCACAACGTCGGTGGTCATCCAGTTCTGTACGAGCATGCTTCCCTCCAGAGGGACAGGAATGTTGTAGGCAACAAACAGGGCCACGCCTCTCGCAGCGCCTCTTTCTTTATACACCACTTCCGGGAGGCAGTACAAGCCCACCGCGGATCGGCTCCGGCAGCCACTTTACGCCCCCCTCTTGCGCCCCTTGAGCGAAAGGCATATGCGGAGCTGGGAAACAGCTTTCCCCAAGGAGAAACCATGAACGCAAGCAATCTCACCTGGAAGCATATGGCCCTGACTGCTGCGGCGGCCGTCCTGTTCTACGGCCTGGCCCCCGCGCTGCCTGCTGACGCAGCCAACGAAGCCCCGAATCAGCAGCAACAGCGGCAGGACCAACGCCGCCAACCCCAGCGTCAGGACATGCGCGGCAACAGCGGGCAACACCGCCAGGACATGCACGGCAACAACGGACAGCACCGTCAGGACATGCGCGGCAACAGCGGGCAGCACCGTCAGGACATGCGCCACGACCAGCGCCGCGACCGCCCAAATGGTCATATGGACCGCCGCCACGACCAACGCGGCCCCCAGAACGGCCAGATGCACAAACCCAACGGTCAGCGCCCGCCCCGCGACGGCCAGATGCACAATCCCAACGGCCAGCGCCCGCCCCGTGACGGCCAGATGCATAACCCCAACGGCCAGCGCCCGCCTCGCGGCAATGACGACGGCCCGCGCGAAGGTCTGAACTGACCAACGCGACGTAAGCTCCAAAAGCCCCACGAAACGCAACGTTTCGTGGGGCTTTTTCTGTATCGGGCCGCCCTGCCGCAGCCTGCCGAACCAGAGACGTTCAGGCGGCGTGGCGGGCGTCTGCGTACACAACCGTCAGGGCATTGCAAAGGTGCAGGCCTAGTCCAGGCCCATGGCCTTGCCGATCTTCTTGGCGGCCTTTTTGACCTTGGCCAGGGGCGTTTTTTCGCCTGCGGCAGCGAACTGACGCAGCAAATCTTCCTGTTCTTTGGAAAGGCGGGTGGGGGTCAGCACGCGCACTTCCACCAGCAGATCGCCGCGCGCCTGCCTGCCGGGATAGGGCATGCCCTCGCCGGCCAGACGCAGCAGCGTGCCGCTCTGCACGCCGCGCGGAATTTCAAGGGGCAGCGGCCCGTCCAGGCCGGGCACGTCCACCCGATGCCCCAAGGCCGCCTCCACAAAGCCGATTTCCTGCGTATAGAGCAGGTCTTGCCCTTCCCGCCGCCAGCGCTTGTCGGCCTCTACCGTCAGGACTACATAGAGGTCGCCTGGGGGGCCGCCGTGTTCGCCGGGCTCACCCTCGCCGCGCACGCGCAGGCGCGTGCCCGTGTCCACGCCGGCGGGCACGCGCACCACCAGCTCACGGGTGTCAGTCACTACGCCCTCGCCCTTGCACCGCGGGCAAGGTTTAACAATGACCCGGCCGGAACCGTGGCACACCGGGCAGGGCATGGCGATCTGGAAAAAGCCCTGAGTCCGCCGCACCTGCCCCGAACCGCCGCAGTGGCGACAGGTCTCGGCCTTGCTGCCGGGGGCAGCCCCGCTGCCGCGGCATTCGGCACAGACCACATGCTTGGGCAGCGAAAGGGTAATCTCGTCCCCTTTGGCCGCCTGGGCAAATGAGATGTTCAGATTGTAGCGCAGGTCGGCCCCCACCGTGGGGCGCGGACCACGCGCAGTTGCGGAAAAGCCGAACAAATCGCCAAAAATGTCGCTGAAATGGGCAAAAATATCCTCAGTGCTGCCAAAACCGCCTGCGCCGCCCTGCACGCCCGCCCGGCCAAAGCGGTCATAGCGGGCGCGTTTTTCCGGGTCGCGCAGCACATCGTAGGCCTCGGCGGCCTCTTTAAACTTCCGCTCGGCCTCGGCATCCCCAGGATTATGGTCCGGGTGATACTTGAGGGCCAGTTTGCGGTAGGCGCGTTTAATGGCGTCGGTTTCAGCGTCGCGGGCGACGCCCAGCACCTCGTAGTAGTCAAGCTCCATCGTGGTTCCGATCAGCGCGTTGCGGTTTGCAAATGGGTGGGATGCCTAGTCTTCGCCGCCGACAGTCTGCCCTTCCGGCAGCGGATTGTACAGGCTGAGATCGTCGGGCAACACCTTGCCCGCCGCAATTTCGCGCAGGGCCGTCACCACTTCCTTGTTGCGCGATTCCACCAGGGCCTCATAGCCCTCGCGGTACTGGTGCACCCGCTTGATGGCCATCTGCACCAGCAAAAAGCGGTTGTCCACACGTTCCTGACAATCTTCTACAGTAATACGGGCCATGCTGCCTCCATGGGCGGTTCCTGCGGCCGTCGTCTGTCGACGCGCCGCGCTTGCGGAACCCCTGCCCTGCGTAACATATCCGGGCCGCCTGGGCGGCTTTTTCCGCTGCATCCCGCCGGGCGCGGTCTGCATGACCACGGGCGGGTTTCCGGCATAAACATAATGCCGCCCGCCCCCATGTAAAGGGCCGGGCAGACCAGCGTACAGGTTTTGACCTGCCGAAATGAGATATGCTAGAGGCTCTCATCGCCCTTGTCAAGGGCACAGTCTGCAGCACAAGGAGCATACCACATGTCGGGCAATAAAGGTAAAAAACGTTCTTTCGCGCAGGAGCTCTGCGTCAAAAGCGCCGGCAGGGCCATGCAAAGGGCCGGCATGCTCTGGCCCGGCTGCCGGGTGGGCGTGGCCGTATCCGGCGGGGTAGACAGCTTTGTGCTGCTCAAGACCCTGCAAATCCGCCAGGGCATTGTGCCCTTTCCCTTTGAAATCATGGCCCTGCACCTTAATCCAGGTTTTGATCCGCAAAGCCACGCGGCCCTGCCGGGCTGGCTGGCCCGGCACGGCATCGCCAGCCATGTGGAGGTGACAGACTACGGCCCCGAAGCCCATTCGGAAAAAAATCTGCGTCGTTCGGCCTGCTTCCGCTGCGCCTGGCTCCGGCGCAAGCGGCTGTTTGAACTCTGCGCGCGCTACAAGCTGACGCACCTGGCCCTGGGGCACAACGCCGACGACCTGGTGCAGACCTTCTTCCTGAACCTTTGCCGCAACGGCCGGGTTGACGGCATGCACATGAACGAATCCTTCTTCGGCGGCGGCCTGCATCTTATCCGTCCGCTCCTGCTGGTGGAAAAAAAATATATCCTCAAGGCCGCCCGCCAATGGGCTTTGCCCGTCTGGGCCAACGCCTGCCCCTCGGCCGGGCACACGGCCCGCAGCGCCATGAGCGCCACCCTGGAGCAGCTCTACGGCGTGGCCCGCGACGCCCGCCGCTGCATCTACAACGGCCTGGCGCGCTGGCAGATGGAACAGAACAGCGCCGCCCCGCAGGAGGACGCAAACCCGACGCAAGGCGCGGCCCCGACAGCCCACGCCCCCATACGCCATTGACAGGGCCGGGAAAGCGGACCTAAAGTGGCCCACCCATGCTTTTTGGCAAATACCACATTGTCATTTTTAAGGAAGGCCGCAGCGGCAGCCGCAACCTGCGTTTACGCGGCTGGCTTGGCTTTGCCGCCGCCGCTCTGGCGCTGAGCCTTGTAGCCGCCAACGTCTGGCTGCTGCGGGCCTGGCTTGAGTCGCGCCACCTGGCCGACGACCTGCAGAACGCTCAGAGCCTTCTGGAAGGCCAACGCCGCCAGATGGTCCACCTGGCCGGGCGCATCACGGGCGTAAGCCGCGACCTGGAGCGGGTGCAGCGCTTTGACAGCAAGCTGCGCATCATGATGAATATGGAAAAAGACCCGCAAGACGCCGGCGGCGGCATGGACCGGCCAGGGGATTTTTCCCGCCTGTATCTGCCCCTGCACCGGCAGGAGCTGGCGGCCCGCAAAATGCAGGATTTTCTTGACCGCCTTTCCGAATCCACCCGCCTGGAAGAAGTGCGCCAGCAGGACTTGCTCCTGGCCTTGCGCGAAAACCGCGAGGCCCTTTCCTCCATGCCCACCATCTGGCCCGTGGTGGGCTTTGTATCCTCCAGTTTCGGCTGGCGCTCCTCGCCTTTCGGCGGCCGGGGGCAGTTCCACAAAGGGCTGGACATCACCAACCGCGTGGGCACGCCCGTGGTAGCCCCGGCCCAGGGCGCGGTAACCTTCAGCGGGCACGACGGCGCCTACGGCATCAGCGTGGAGATCAACCACGGCGGCGGCATCACCACCAAGTACGGCCATTTGCAGCGCAGCGCCGTACAGCCCGGCCAATGGATCAAACGCGGCTCGGTCCTCGGCTATGTGGGCAACACAGGCCGCACCACCGGCCCCCACCTGCACTACGAGGTGCGCCTCAACGGGGTGCCCGTCAACCCCATGCGCTACATCCTGGAATAAACCGGCGGATCTCCGCCCTGCGGCAGGCCGGGGAAGGTTGCCCACCCCTTTCCGGCTCAGGCCGGCTTCCGCCCCGATTACGCCAAAGCAAAACCTGCCAGCGGCGCGCCCATGGCGCGGCCATGAAAGGCCAGGCGACCCTGTCCCGCCGCGCCCGCCAGCACCATGAGCGGCAGCAGATGTTCTTCGCGCGGGTGGGCAAAGCGCGCGCCCGGCGCTTCCGTCCAGCGCGCCAGGCGCTGGTTGCGCGCCGTCGGCGGCAGGTCGCACACGCTCTCAACCAACCAACGGTCAAAGGCCTCCGCCCCGGGAATGGGCATATTGTCCCCGTAGCGAAAGGCCCGCATGTTATGAAAGCTCATGCCGCTGCCCACCAGCAGCACGTCCGCGTCACGCAAAGGGGCCAGGGCGCGCCCCAGGGCCAGATGTTCTTCGGGGTCCAGTCCCTGCCGCAGCGAAATCTGCACCGTGGGCATGTCCGCCTGAGGAAAGGACAGCAGGCCGGGGATAAAGACCCCGTGGTCAAAGCCCCGCCGATCGTCCTCATCCAGCGCCAGGCCGGCCCCGCGCAGCAGGCCGCGCACACGCTCGAACAGCTCCGGAGCCGCCGGGGCGGGCCAGTGCAGGTCATAGGTGTGCGGCGGAAAGTCATAATAATCGTACAGCAGGTCCGGATCGGGCGTGGTGAGCAGGGTAAAACGCGGGGCCTCCCAGTGGGCGGAAATCACCACCTGCGCTTTGGGCCGACGCGGCAGCGCGGCGGGAATGGCGCGCAGCCACGCGCCCAGTTTTTTCCAGGTGTCCGGCGGGTTCCAGTCCATAAAAAAGCAGGGGCCGCCCCCGTGGGGGACGTAGTAGGCAGGCATGGCAGGCATGAAGGCCTCCTTTAGAGCAGTTAGCGAATGAAATGAGCTATCTGCTCTGCAAGGATTTTCTTGAAAATCCTTGCCACGAAATGCGAGAAGGCAGGCTTTTGCCTGCCGTAAGCGAGCATTTCAAGTGTTAAATGCTCTAGAGGCATGCTACACGCCATCCGCACCCGCGCCAAGCCCTGCCCGCCGCCCTTCAGGGCTTTTCTTTTACGGCGCATTGCGGCACAATTAAAACTTAACTTTGCGGGGAGCGCACGCGCCGGCTCCCCAGGCTTTTCGAGGTTGTCATGGAAGATCTGGCCCTGTACGGCGTTACGGGCTGGCCGCTGGGCCAGAGCCTTTCGCCGCTGCTGCACAATACGGGCTTTCAGGCCCTGCGCCTGCCCGCGGCCTATGCCCGCTGGGAAGTGCCGCCCGAAAAGCTGCCCGCTTTTGTGGAAAGCGTGCGCCTGTTGCACATCCGCGGCTGTTCGGTAACCATCCCCCACAAGGTGGCCCTGACCCCGCTGCTGGACGCGGTAAGCCCGCTGGCCCGGCAGGTAGGCGCGGTCAACACCCTGTACTGGCAGGACGACGCCCTCTGCGGGCACAATACCGACGTGGCGGGCTTTCTGGCCCCCTTGGCCGGCCTGCCCCTGGACCGGGGCGACGCCCTGTTGCTGGGCGCGGGCGGCGCCGCGCGAGCCGTGGCCGCCGGGCTCACCGGCCTGCCCCAGGACAAACGCCCCCGGCGCATCTATGTGGCCACGCCGTCTAACCGCTCCCACCTGCCCCTGGCGCAGACCTTCGGCCTGACCCCCCTGCCGTGGGAAGAACGCCACAGCGTGCCTGCCCTGCTGGTGGTCAACACCACGCCTCTGGGCATGTGCGGCAAGGCCGGAACAGCAACGCCCTACGATTTTGCCCAAGCCCCCTTGCCGCACTGCCAACAGGACGATTTTTTTGACGGAACGGCTGCGCAGGCAACGCCTTTGGCCTACGACCTGGTGTACAACCCACTGGAAACGCGCTTCCTGCGCGAAGCGCGGCTGGCGGGGCGACGCGGCATTTCCGGGCTGGAGATGTTTTACGGCCAGGGCGACGCCCAATTCCGCCTCTGGACGGGCCGGGCCCTACCGCCGCAGGCGCGGCAGGCGCTGGACGCAGCCCTGAAAGTAAAGGAGATCCCATGCGTATAGCGGTACTGCACGGCGTGAACCTGAACATGTTCGGGCAACGCGACCCGACCCAGTACGGCACAGCGACCCTGGCGGACATCGACGCTGCCCTGGCGTCCCTGGGCCGGGAGCTGGACGTGACTGTGGACTGCTTTCAGACCAACCACGAAGGCCTGCTGGTGGAGCGCATCCACAACCTGGCGGACTCGGACGCGCGGGCCGTGGTCATCAATGCCGGAGCCTGGACCCACTACAGCTACGCCCTGGCCGACGCCCTGGCCATTTTGCGCGTGCCCGTGGTGGAGGTGCACATGTCCAACGTGCACGCGCGGGAGACCTTCCGACACCATTCAGTACTGGCGCCGGTCTGCGCGGGCAGCGTCTGCGGCTTCGGCGTGGAAAGCTACCTGCTGGGGCTGCGCGCGGCCCACAGCCTGGCCCTGCGCGCGGGGGGAGTGTAAGAAACAAAATTTTGTACAGTTTTTCACTGCCCCGACCCTAGCTTTTCCTGCCTGTTTGGGGTATTTTTCGTCTGATTTTGTATAGTCCAGGCTTCTTTAGTCAGCCTCTAACCAGAGAGTTCCCATGAGCGACGCCATCAACCTGAGCCGGATGCGCGACGCCGCCTTTACGGCGGAAGTGGAGGCGCACAGCGGCCAAAACGTGTCTACCTGCTACCAGTGCGGCAACTGTACGGCCGGCTGTCCGGCAGGTTTTGTCTATGACCTGCAGGCCAGCCAGATTATGCGCGCCGTACAACTGGGCCTGAAGGACATGGTGCTGGATTCCAAGTCCATCTGGATGTGTCTGTCCTGTTCTACCTGTAGCCAGCGCTGCCCCAACAATATTGATGTGGGCGGCGTCATGGAAACCCTGCGGCACATGGCCCGCCAGGAAGGGCGCGTCACCGTGCCCAAGGTGGAAAAATTCTGGTGGTCCTTCCTTGATACTGTGCGCGCCTTTGGCCGCACTTACGAAATCGGCACCATGGCCTTGTACATGATGCGCTCCATGCGCGTGTTCACGGATCTGGACCTGGCGCCGGAGGCCCTCAAGAAAGGCAAACTGGGCTTCAAGCCCCATGTGCTGCCCCACGGCGCGGCTCCGGTGGCCCGTATCTTCAAGCGCTACAAAGAGCGCGCCAAACGCGAGGGGGTGCGGCCGTGAATTTTGCCTACTATCCCGGCTGTTCGGCCCGCGGCTCTTCGGCGGATTACGAAAAATCCACCCAGGCCGTGTGCAAGGCCCTGAACATGAACCTTGTGGATATTCCGGACTGGAGCTGCTGCGGCTCTACCCCGGCCCACGCCGTAAGCAGCGAGCTTTCCGCCGCGCTCTGCGTGCGCAACCTGGACATCGCCGCCCAGCAGCAGGCCGACCTGCTGCTTACCCCCTGCCCCAGTTGCCTTTCCAACCTGCGCATGGCCTCCAAGCGTATGGAAGACCCCCAGTTCCGCGCCAGAGTGGACGAACTGCTGGACGGCCCTGCGGCAGAAAAATTCCCGCCCGTGACTTCGGTCATGCAGGGCATTGCCGGTCAGCTGGACATGGACGCCATCGCCTCCCGCGTGCGCAAGAGCCTCAAGGGCCTCAAGCTGGCCGCCTATTACGGCTGTCTCATGAGCCGCCCGGCGGAAATCATGGACTTCGGCGATCCGGAAAACCCCACCCTCATGGAGAGCATGCTGGCCGCCTGCGGAGCGGAGATGGTGGACTTTCCGCTCAAGACCTCCTGTTGCGGCGCTTCGTTCGGCATTCCCGAACGGAGCATGACGGCCCGCAACACCGGGCGCATCCTCGACCTGGCCACACGCCTGGGCGTGGACGCGGTCATTGTGGCCTGTCCCCTCTGCCAGATGAACCTGGACCTTCGGCAGGTGCAGGCCGGCGACGCCGTGCAGACGCGCTTCAATCTGCCCATCCTCTATTATACGCAAATGCTGGGCCTGGCCTTTGACCTGCCCAAGACCGACCTGGGCCTGGAAAAACTGCGCGTCAGCGCCGACGGTCTTATCGCCAAACTGGAAGAACTGCGCCGCGCCGACGCCGCTGAAGGAGGCCGGTCATGAGAATAGGCGTCTTCATCTGCCACTGCGGCAGCAACATTGCCGGCACCGTGGACTGCGCCAAGGTGGCCGAAATCGCCCGCAGCTACCCCGATGTGGTCTACGCCACCGACCCCATGTACACCTGCGCCGAACCGGGCCAGGCCGCCATTGAGGCCGCCATCCACGAAAACAAGCTGGACGGCGTGGTGGTGGCTTCCTGTTCGCCGCGCATGCACGAGCCCACCTTCCGCCGCACGGTAGAACGCGCGGGCCTCAACCGTTACATGCTCGAAATGGCCAACATCCGCGAGCACGTTTCCTGGATCGGCCGCGACAAGGAAGCCAATACCAACAAGGCCGCCGAGCTGGTGCGCCTGGCCGTGGAAAAGCTGCGCAACAACAAACCCCTGCTGGCCAAGAAGTTTGACGTCACCAAGCGCGTGCTGATCATCGGCGGCGGCGTGGCGGGCATCCAGGCCGCCCTGGACTGCGCCGAAGGTGGCGTGCCCGTGGTGCTGGTGGAGCGCGAGGCCACCATCGGCGGCAAAATGGCCAAACTGGACAAGACCTTCCCCACCGTGGACTGCTCGGCCTGTATTCTGGGCCCCAAGATGGTGGACGTGGCCCAGCACCCCAACATCACCCTCTACGCCTACTCTGAGGTAGAAGACGTTTCCGGCTATGTTGGCAACTTTACTGTCAAAATCCGCAAGCGTTCCACCTATGTGGACTGGAGCCTGTGCACGGGCTGCGGGGCCTGCACCGAAAAGTGTCCGGCCAAAAAAACGCCCGACGCCTTTAACGAGCTTACGGGCAACACCACGGCCATCACCATAGCATTTCCCCAGGCCATCCCCAAGAAGGCCGTCATCAACCCGCAGTTCTGCCGTCAGCTCACCAAGGGCAAATGCGGCGTGTGCGCCAAGGTCTGCCCCACCGGGGCCATCAAGTACGACATGGAGGACGAGATCGTCACCGAAGAGGTGGGCAGCATTGTGGCCGCCACGGGCTACGACCTCATGGACTGGACCGTCTATCAGGAATACGGCGGCGGGGCCTACCCGGACGTGATCACCTCTCTGCAGTACGAGCGCCTGCTTTCGGCCTCCGGCCCCACGGGCGGGCACATCAAGCGCCCCTCGGACGGCAAGGAGCCCCAAAACATCGTCTTCATCCAGTGCGTGGGTTCGCGCGACAAATCCATCGGCCGCCCCTACTGTTCCGGCTTTTGCTGCATGTACACGGCCAAGCAGGCCATCCTCACCAAGGACCACATCCCCGATTCCAAGTCCTTCGTCTTCTATATGGATATCCGCGCGCCGGGCAAGATGTACGACGAGTTCACCCGCCGCGCCATGGAGGAATACGGCACGGAATACATCCGCGGCCGCGTTTCCCAGATCTACCCGGACGGCCAGGGCCAGCTTGCAGTGCTGGGCGTGGATACCCTGCTGGGCCGCCCCGTGGAGGTGCACGCCGACCTGGTGGTGCTGGCCGTGGGCATTGAAGCCAGCAAGGGCGCGCCCCAACTGGCCGAAAAGCTGCGCATCTCTTACGACAGCTACGGCTTCTTCATGGAAAGCCATGTGAAGCTCAAACCGGTGGAGACCAACACCGCCGGCGTATTCCTGGCCGGCGTGTGCCAGGGGGCCAAGGACATTCCGGCCTCCGTGGCCCAGGGTTCGGCGGCGGCGGCCAAGGTGCTGGCCCTGTTCGCCAAAGACAAACTGGAAAGCGACCCGCAGATCGCCCAGGTGGACATCCGCCGCTGCGTCAACTGCGGCAAGTGCATCCGCTGCTGCCCCTTCGGGGCCATCAAGGAAGTGGAAATCCGCGGCGAGGGCAAGGCCCAGGTCATTGAGACCGTCTGCCAGGGCTGCGGTCTGTGCACGTCCACCTGCCCGCAGGGGGCCATCCAGCTTTCACACGCCACCGACAACCAGATCCTTGCGGAGGTGAACGCCTTATGCCAGTGCTGACCGGCAAAGAACTGCGGATCGTGGGCTTTCTCTGCAACTGGTGCTCCTACGGCGGCGCGGATACGGCCGGCGTGGCCCGCGCCACCCAACCCACGGATTTACGCATTATCCGCGTGCCCTGCTCGGGCCGCATCGACCCCCTGTTCATCGTCAAGGCCCTGCTCAACGGCGCGGACGGCGTACTGGTTTCCGGCTGCCACCCGCGCGACTGCCACTACGCCGCGGGCAACTTCTACGCCCGCCGCCGCCTGGAAGTGCTCAAGCAGTTCCTGCCCGTGCTGGGCATTGATGAACGTCGCTTTGAATACACCTGGGTTTCCGCCTCCGAAGGCCAGCGCTGGCAGCAGGTGGTGACGGTCTTCACTGACCGCATCCACAAACTGGGGCCCGCCCCCAGGCTGGAAAACGCCGACCCCCTGCTGGAAGTGGCCGACATGGCCCTCAAGTCCCTGCGGCCTTTGGGCACAGGGCAGAAGGCCGCCCTGGACGACCTCAAAGAGGCCATCAAGGCCAAGCTGCCAGAACTGGACTGCGTCATCGGCTGGCAGCAGGGCTACGACGCGGCCCACACCGTGCCCCTGTTCATGCGCACGCCCGAAGACGTGGACAAGCTGGTCTGGGGGCCCTTTAACGTCAACAACCCCGCCGTGTACCTGCCGTCCTTCAAAGGCAAGAAGGTGGGCGTGGTGGTCAAGGGCTGCGATTCCCGCTCTGTGGTGGAACTGCTGCAGGAAAATCTCATCCGCCGCGAGGACGTGACCATCTTTGCCCTGCCCTGCGAGGGTACCCTGGATATGGCCCGCGTCAATCAGGATTTGGGCCGCTACACCAAGATCGACAGCGTCAGCTACGACGAGGCCGGCGTGACCATCACCGCCGACGGCAAGGAACACCGCTTCTGCATCACGGACTACGCCCAGGGCAAGTGCTACGGCTGTACCACGCCGTCGGCCGTGCTGGCCGACACGCGCCTGGGCGAACCCGTCAAGGTGGAACCCGGCCCCTGTACCCCGCCGGAACTGGCCCTGCTGGATTCCATGAGCCTGGACCAGCGCCTGGGCTTCTGGAAGGCGCAGATGGACCGCTGCCTGCGCTGCTACGCCTGCCGCAACGCCTGCCCCATGTGCGTGTGCCGCGACTTCTGCGTTTCAGACAGCCGCGACCCCCACTGGATGTCACAGGAAGATTCGGCCAAAGAAAAACTCTTTTTCCAGACCATCCACGCCCTGCACCTGGCCGGGCGCTGCACGGGCTGCGGCGAATGCCAGCGGGCCTGCCCCGTGGGCATCCCCATTCTGGCCTTGCGCCAGCAGATAGCCCGCGCCGTGGGCCAGCTCTTTGACGGCTACAAGCCCGGCCTCAACCCGGACGACACGCCGCCCCTGCTGGGCTATGAAGTGGTTGAAAAGAATATTCATGAGAGGGACTGGAAATGAGCACCTTCCGCTTTGTTACCCCTGACGGTCTGCCCGCTTTTCTGGCCTACCTCTCGCAAAACGGCCGCCGGGTGCTGGCGCCGGTGGAAAAACCGGCGGACAAGCTCTCGGTGGTCTTCGAGCCCTGGCAGGAAGGCAAGCCCTTTACCCTGACCAAAGCCACTGTGCCCGCCAAGGAAGCCGTGCTGCCCCAGTGCGAAACCCTGGTGCGCTACAAAAAAACCAAAGACCCCGAAAACCCCGAACGTGTCTCCATGAGCCTGGACGACACGCCCGAAGCCCAGCCCACCGTAGTCTTCGCCTGTCGCCCCTGCGACGCGCGCGGCTATGCCACCCTGGACCGCCCCTACCTTAAAGGCCCCTACGCCGACCCCTACTACAAGGCCCGGCGCGAACAGCTGGCGGTGATCACCCTCACCTGTCCCTGCGGCTGCAACACCTGTTTCTGCCACTGGGTGGGCGGCGGCCCCACCTCTCCCGAAGGTTCGGACGTGCTCATGACCGAAATCGAGGGCGGCTATGTGCTCCAGGCCATCACGCCCAAGGGCGCGGAACTGCTGGAGGCCTCTGACCTCAAAGACGGAGCGGAGCTCTTCCCCAAAGCCGAAGCCGCCCGCAAAGCGGCCTGGGCCAGCCTGGAGCCCGCGCCAAATCTTAAAGAAGCCCCGCAAAAAGTGGCCGCCCGCTTTACGGATGTGGACTTCTGGCAGCGCTGGACAGACCGCTGCCTCTCCTGCGGCGCGTGCACCTACTTCTGCCCCACTTGCTACTGCTTCACCATCACCGACGAGGGCGAAGGCCTGAGCGAGAAGGGCGGACGCCGCCTGCGCAGCTGGGACAACTGCATGTCCTCTCTGTTCACGCGGGAGGCCAGCGGCCACAACCCCCGCATGCTCAAGGCGCTGCGCATGCGCAACCGCGTGTCGCACAAATTCTCCACCTATCCTGAAAACTGGGGCGTCTTCTCCTGCAACGGCTGCGGCCGCTGCATCAGCAACTGCCCCGTCTGCCTGGACATCCGCGCCATTGTGCTGGCCGCCATGGATGAAGGGCAGAGCCCCAAGGAGTAGGAGCCCATGGCAACCAAAAAAACTTCCGCCAAAACCAAACCCACCGCCGCGCCCAAGCCCGCCGCCAAAGCGGCCGCCGCCACGGCCCCCGTGAAGGAGAAGCCCATGGCCGCTCCGGAAAAGGCAACCGCGCCCGTGAGCCCGACGGCCCCCAAAGCCGCCGCGCCCAAGCCCGGCGAATACCGTCACACCATCAGCCCCCGGCCCATGATGCAGGGCAACCCCTATAAGCCCATGCCCGCCACCGTGGCTGAAGTTATCCAGGAAACCGGCAATATCAAAACCCTGCGCGTGGTGTTGGACGACCCCGAAACCATGCGCAACTTTACCTATGAGCCCGGCCAGGTGGGGCAGCTTTCCGTGTTCGGCGCGGGCGAATCCACCTTTGTCATCAATTCCCCGCCGTCCCAGAAGGACTACCTGCAGTTTTCCGTCATGCAGGCGGGCGAAGTGACTGCGGCCATCCACCGCCTCTCCCCCGGCGACAAGGTGGGCGTGCGCGCCCCCCTGGGCAACTTCTTTCCCTACAACGACTGGAAGGGTAAAGATATCTTTTTCGTGGGCGGCGGCATCGGCATGGCCCCCATCCGCACCATCATGCTCCACCTGCTGGAGCACCGGGCGGACTACGGCAAAATCAACCTGCTCTATGGCGCGCGCAGCCCCCGCGACATGGCCTTCAGCTACGAAACCGAAGACTGGCTGCGCCGCCCCGATCTGGACTGCACCCTGTGCATCGACGCCCCCTTTGACGGCTGGGAACACAAGGTGGGCCTCATCCCCAACGTGCTTCTGGAAATCAACCCCAAGCCGGACAATTGCGTGGCCGTGCTCTGCGGACCGCCCATCATGATCAAATTCACCGTGCAGGCCCTGCAAAAACTCAACTTTGCGCCTGAAAACATCGTCACCACCCTGGAAAAACGCATGAAATGCGGCATCGGCATCTGCGGACGCTGCAATATCGGCGGTCGCTACGTCTGTGTGGACGGCCCCGTCTTTACCTGGAAACAACTTCAGGAACTTCCGCCTGAATTGTAAGAAAAGGTTTTGTGGGGGGAAGGGGGGACTTTTGTGGACAAAAGTCCCCCCTTCCCCCCGCGCCCCCCATCCCCTTCAAAAAACTTCATTCCCCCACAGAACCGTACAGGGCGTACCCTGACCGCAAAAAAAATGTTTCTCGCGCCACAAGGGCTTGCCGAAACCATCCAGCATGCTGACGGCGCACGAATGTGGGATTTCGCTGGCGTTGAGCGCGGCATAAAGGGGTGTGGTCGCGCAGCGGCACACCCCAGCCGCGCCGAACATGGTCACGCGGACGCCCAACCAACAGAGGGCAAAAAATGACGGCAAACGCGATGAAGACCTGGAGGATACAAAAGCTGCGAGGCACGGGACAACGTAACGGATGTTGGCTGTAGGGCCTGCGGTTGTTGCGCCCGGCATAAGGGGCGCGGTCGCGCAAGCGGCGCGCCCCAGCCGCGCCGAACATGATGGGGCTGCCCTGAAAAGCGGGGGGTTATGGGGGGTGTGGGGGGCCTAAGGGGGGGCGCAGCCCCGCCCTTGGCCCCCTGCCCTCGCCGGAGGCGGCCCAAATAGCGTGCAAAGGAAAAACCCGCCGCGCCCGCAGGGCAACCAGCCCCCGGTCAAGGCAGCCTTTTACTCAATGCCTTTCGCGCAGCGGCCCCCTCGCCTTCCGGCGGAACTCCCAGCCGCGCAGCGGCCCCCTCGCCGGAGGCGGCCCTTCTCCTGTTGACAGACGCCCCGCACTGGGCGAAGGAAGAGAGACGCGCACTGCGCAAAGAATAAAAAAGAAAGCGCACTGCGCGAAGGAAAACCATATGCAAAAAATGCTTGCGTGCTGCAGTTTGGCCGCCGTGTTCTGCCTGGGACTGCCTTTGGCGGCTCGTGCCGACAATGATCAGATCGACCCCAAAACCTATATCTGCGCCGAGCTGGTGGTCCAGCCCACTACGGACGGCGGACAACCGCCCGTTTTCGAGGCCTTGCAGATCGACGGCTACGCCAGCGCCCTGGCCAATCACACCGTAGCCGATCCGGAAAGCCTGGCCCCCATGCTGGGGCAAGTCTATGCGGCCTGCCAGGCCAAACCCACGGAAAAGGTTCTGGCAGTCTGGCAAGAGGCGCGCAAATCGCAGCCCGCTGCCACGGACGGCGCCTGGCGCGCGGACAAGACCACCTGCGGCGACTATGCCGCCGACACAGACAACGGCAGCGGCTTTGTTATCTGGCTGGACGGCTACCACCGCGCCAAAACAGGTAAGGATGCGTCAGTGCTTTCCAGCGACCAAAAGCTCAAGGACTATCTGGACGCCTGCACCAAAAAGCCTACGGCCCTCATGCTGGACGTTATGAACGAGCAGACGCGCTAGCGCAGAATCCTGTTGCAGGGCATGCCTTCCCAACGGAATGCCGCGGCGAAAGCTGTGCCTTCTGAGTATGTTGCGGCGCATTGTCGTTCTTTGTGCGACAATGCGCTTAACCTTTGCAACCTTTTTGAGTATACTTTTAGAGCGGTCATTGACGGATGCGTTTCACTGACTTCCGTTTTTTCCGTTTTTCTGCGCAGTTGCCAGAATAAAAAGTAAAAAGAGGCCGGCTTGCACATTTGCCGTTTTTTGGTAGATACTTTATTCACATGAGGTCGGTTCCTCTCCACACCCCCGCGGCAGTCAGAAGGTACATCTATGGCCACCCCTCCCAAGAGCAAACACATTCCACGAGCCACCATCCAACGCCTCGCCACCTACGTTCAGGTTCTTGAAAATTTCGCCCGCGATAATGTGGAAGTCATTTCTTCCAATCCCCTGGCCGAAGCCTGCGGCGTCAACGGATCTCAGGTGCGCAAGGATCTTGCCTACTTTGGCGAATTCGGCATCCGCGGCGTAGGCTACCACGTCAAATCCCTCATAGCGGCCATCACGTCCTCCCTCGGTGTGGACCGTGAATGGCGCATGGCCCTCATCGGCGTGGGCAACCTGGGCAAAGCCATTCTGAATCACGGAGAGTTTCGCGCCCGCGGGTTCAACATTGTGGGCATTTTTGACTGCGATCCTTTCAAGATCGGCGAAATAGTCCACGGTCTGGAGGTGCACTGCACCCGCGACCTCAAAGACATGGTTGACGACCTCAATATTGAGATCGGCATTATCACCACCCCGCCGGAACGCGCCCAGCGCGCGGCCCAGCACCTCATGGACGCGGGCATTTCCTCCATCCTCAACTTTGCCCCGGCGCGCATCAAGGTGCCGGAGCGGGTCAATGTGGAGTATGTGGACTTTTTCCACCACCTCTACTCCCTGGCCTTCAACCACCCGCACACCCGCTGAGCTTGACATCCCGCGGAGCATGTCGGCCAGTGCAGTGGGTCATCCAAGCCTATGACGCCCTGGCCTTTCTGAGCCGCCTGACGCCACCGCGCCGGGCGGCCGGAGCGGCGGCGTTGACCGCCTGCGTGCCATTTTTTCCTTTGGCCGGGCTGCTGCTGGGCCTGGTCTTTACCCTGCCCCCCTGGTTATTGCTCACAAGCCTTGCACCTGCTGCGGACGCCACGACCCTGCCGCTGCTGACGGCGGCCTGGTGTTGGCTGGCTGCGGAAATCTGGGCCACACGCGGCCTGCACTGGGACGGCCTGGCGGATTTGGGCGACGCCACGGGCAGCGGCGCGCACGGCCAACGCTTTTGGGACGTGCTGCGCGACAGCCGCCTGGGAGCCTTTGGGGCCCTGCACTTGCTGCTGGCCTACAGCGGCATGTGGGTGCTGTTGGCCTGGCAGCTGGGCCAAGGGCACTGGGCGGCCTTAGTGCTGGCCCCGGCCTGGGGCCGGGCCGCTGCCCTCTGGCTGGCCGCAATGACGCCTGCGCGAGAGGTACAGTCTTTGGGGGGGCTGGCCAGGGCCGGGGTGACCCTGCGCCTGGCCTGGAGTTTTGCCTGCGCGGGCCTGGCCCTGCTCTGCGGGCTGGCCGCGACCTTTGCCCTGCCGTTTTGGCGCGTGCCTTGCGCGGTTTTGGGGCAAGCCCTGCTTCTGGCCCGCCTGTCGGCCGTAGCTCGCCGGGAAGGCGGCCTTTCCGGCGATTTTCTGGGGGCGGCCATCCTGTGGAGCCAGTTGTGGTTTCTGCTGCTTACGGTGTAGGCTGAATCACCAAGGAGGATGCTATGGATTTTCATGCACTGGTTTCGGAAGCGCGCACCTGCCGCCGCTTTGCGGAGGACAAGCCCCTGAGCATGGCGGACCTGGAATGGCTTGCGGATTGCGCGCGCCTGGCGCCTTCGGCCCGCAACGCGCAGGACCTGCGTTTTATTCTGGTGGGGCCCGGCGAAACGTGCACGCGGCTTTTTGCACTCACGCGCTGGGCCGGCGCGCTCAAGGACTGGGGCGGCCCGCAGCCCGGCGAGCGGCCCACGGGCTTTATCGCCTTACTGCTGCCCGCCAAGGGCAACGACCTGCACCTGGTGGACGCGGGCATTGCGGCCCAGACCATGCAGCTGGCCGCCGCCAGCCGGGGCTGGGGCTGCTGCATCATGCAGGCCTTTGATCACCAGGCCGCCCCGCAATTGCTGGCTGTTCCCGCGGAATACGCCATGACTCTGGTGCTGGCCTTTGGTGCAGCCAACGAAAAGCGAGTGCTGGCGCCCATGCCTACCACGGGCAACGCCCCCTACTGGCGGGACGCCCAGGGCGTGCACTATGTGCCCAAGCGGGAGCTCAAAGATCTGGTCCTGGCGCGCTATTAGAGTATTTAACACTTGAAATGCTCGCTTACGGCAGGCAAAAGCCTGCCTTCTCGCATTTCGTGGCAAGGATTTTCAAGAAAATCCTTGCAGAGCAATTAACTCATTTCATTCGTAAACGGCTCTAGCGCGTGCTGCCGTTACAAATCATAGCCCAGAGCCGCAAGACTTGCCTGCGCCAAGAGCCCCCGCCGGCAGGCCCCGGCGCAGAAAGGGCCGGACATGTGCCGCGGCGCACGGAAGACGTCGCCCTGTCTCCGCGCGCCGCTTGAGGCACAACGTCCGGCCCTGTCCGGCGGCCCCGCTTTCTGGGGAGGTACCGCAAACGCGGAGCTCAGGCCAGACACTGGAGCATATGGCCGTTGTATCTGTCTTTGAGAATGTCCTTTCTCAGAGAGAAATATTTCTATAAACAACTATTAGCATATATAGAATATTATGCTAGCGTCAAGCAGAACGCACACTCTTTTACCGTAACAAGCCCTGCAGGACTTGTGCTGCCTGCTTTGCGCATTTTGGCCGCAGCTGCCGATGCAGGCCGGGTTCCCCTGCTCCGCCCCTTTGCCCGCCGCGCCTGCCCGTTTCGACGGTTACGCCTGCCCCTTGTCCCCATTCGCCGACGGCACGGCCGCCAGATAACGACGGTGGTCAATGCCGTACTTCTTCATCTTGTAGTAGATGATGCGGTAGGTGATGCCCAGATCTCTGGCGGCCTGGTGGATATTGCCGCGGGCATTTTTGAGGGCGTCCACAATAAATTCCTGCTCCATGCGGGCGATGGTTTCCGTAAAGCCCGGAGCATTGGCGATCCGCCCTGTGCTGCTGCTTTCGGCGCTCTGCAGGGTGCTGGGCAAATGGTGGGCGCGCAGCACGGCGTCATCGCAGATGAGTACGGCGCGTTCCACCACGTTTTTCAGTTCGCGCACGTTGCCGGGCCAGTGATACTGCAGCAAAAGGTCAATGGCCGGTGTGGAAATACGCCGCACGGGCCGGCTGTATTCCTTGCTGAACATCTGCAGAAAGTGTTCGGTCAGGGGCAGGATGTCTTCCGGTCGCTCGCGCAGCGGCGGAATAAATACGGGAAAAACGTTGATACGATAGTAGAGGTCTTCGCGAAACTGCCCCTGCTCCACCAGATCTTCCAGCGGCCGGTTGGTGGCGCAGACCAGGCGCACGTCCACCTTGTAGCGACGCTCATMGCCCAAGGGCTGGATTTCGCCTTCCTGCAGGGCGCGCAGCACCTTGGCCTGCGCCGTGAGGGAAAGATCGCCTATTTCGTCCAGAAACAGCGTGCCTTTGTCCGCCTGGCGGAACAGGCCTGCGCGGTTCTGCACTGCCCCGGTAAAGGCCCCCTTACGCCAGCCGAACAGCTCCCCTTCGATGAGCTCCGAGGGCAGAGCCGCGCAGTTAAGCATGACCAGAGGCTGCGCCCGACGGGGGCTGGCCGAGTGCAGAGCCTGGGCCATAAGCTCCTTGCCCACGCCGGATTCGCCCCGCAGCAATACTGTAGCCCGGCTGGCGCCGGCCTGGGTGAGGCGGCGCAGTACGTGCCGCAGGCTTTTGGAATTGGCAATGACCGAAGAAGGCGTGCCGCTGACCAGAGGTTCATCCGGCAACATGCAGAAGTGCTGCCGGGCCATTTCTTCCTGCAGCCGGGCCACCTGTCGACCCACCAGGGTAGCCACAGTTTCCAGAAAGCGACAGCGTAGGTCCAGTTCGGCCTGTGGGGCCGTGGGCGTATCCGCGCTGAGGGTGCCGATCACTTCATGCTGGTCGGCGTTGTCCACGCGCACGGGCACGCTGATAAAGGCCAGGCGGGCCATTTCTTCCGCGCTGCGGCCGAAGAGGCGATTCTGAAAGTCCGCCCGCCCCTGCATGCAGGGCACCACAATGGGCTTGCCCTCGGCAAAGACCTGCCCGGTAATGCCCGACCCCGGCGCATAGGCGGCTTCGGGCGCGTCGGCCTGTCCGTAGGAAAGCGAAAGGCGCAGCTCGCCGCTTTCCGGATCCTGCACCACAATATGCGGTCGATCAAAGTGCATATCCTCGGCCAGGGCCGTGAGCAGCTCCTGCAGAGAGTCGCGAAAAGGGTGGCCGGGGGCCAGGGCGGCCAGCACCCGGTTCAGGGTATCCAGGCACTGGCCCGTGCCCATAAAGGTATTGGCAAATGGCTCGCGTTGGTTCATGAAGTTGTGTGTTCGCCGGGCCCCGCCTTGGCGGCCAGGCCCCGGCCCGGTTTGATGATGCCGCTCACGGCGGCCACCATCCCCGCCACATCGCCGATGTCGGCGGGGATGATCAGGCTGTTGCCCTCGCGGGCCAGCCGTCCGAACTGGTCAATATAGGCCTCTGCCAGACGCAGCTGGGCTGCGGCCACGGGGTCGTCGCCCAGTTGTCCGGCCACAATGCGCAGTCCCTCCGCCGTAGCCGTGGCCACGGTGCGGATTTGGGCGGCCTCGCCTTCGGCCTGGTTAATCAACGACTGCTTTTCGCCTTCGGACTGGGCAATGGCTGCGGCCTTGGCCCCCTCGGCCAGATTGATGCGCGCCTGCATCTCGCCTTCGGACTGGGCGATGGCCGCGCGCTTTTCCCTTTCGGCGCGCATCTGCTTTTCCATAGCTTCCATAACCGTCACGGGCGGGGTGATGTCGCGTATTTCATAGCGCAGCACCTTCACGCCCCAGGGCGCGGTGGCGGCGTCCAGGGCCTCCACCACTTCCTGATTGATGCGGGTGCGCTCCTCAAAAGTCTTGTCCAGCTCCAGCTTGCCGATGACCGAACGCAGCGAGGTCTGGGCCAGTTGAATGGCCCCCCACTCGTAGTCAGAAATGCCGTAGGCGGATTTCTCCGGCGTAATGATCTGCAGATAGAGCACCCCGTCGATATCCACGCTTACGTTATCTCTGGTAATGCAGGTCTGCTTGGGCACGTCCAGCACCTGCTCCTTGAGGCTGCGGCGGTAGGCGATGACGTCCACAAAGGGCACCAGCAGGTGAAAACCGGCAAAGAGCACCTTGTGAAACTTGCCCAGCCGTTCCACCACGAAGGCCGACTGGTTGGGCGCCACCACCGCGCTTTTGATCAGAGCAATGACCACCAGTACGGCCAGCAGCACCAGCCAGCCGTATTCCGTCACAAATGTTTCCATAGGCACCTCGAACGGTCAGGGGGGAGGACCGCCGCAATCTTGGGGGGGAGGGAGGCGCAACGCGCCCCAACAACGTGCAAAGCCAGACGCCGGGTACGGCGCAAATGGGCATCAAGAACGCTGCAGCACGCCGGAACAGACTCCATGATAACTTTGGGAAAGGGCCTTCCCAAAGGCAAAAGTTTTATGCCCCAGGGCCCTGCCGTGTGCCCGCATCCGCGCTGCCTGTGCCCCTGTTGTCAGGGGCCGGGGCCACGCAAAGCACCAGGCCGTTGCCGGGCTGGGCCCCCAGCACCACCACGGGCGCGCCTTTTTCCAGGGGCGTCGTGCTTACCGCCCGCCAGAAGCTGCCGCCGGCGCTCACTTCGCCCTCAAATCCCGACTGCAGGGCCTTGCTGACCAGGCCGCGCGTGCCGGTGAGGGGATGGGGCGCGGGCCCTTCATCGTCGTGGGGGGCATCGCCGTCTTTGGCCCGCCCGCCGAACACCCGCCGCAGGCGCTTGCGAAGCACCGCCAGGCTGAGCAGGGCGACCGCCATAAAAACCACCAGCTGCCCGGAAAAATCCAGGCCCGCCAGAGCCGCCAGCGCCGCCGCCCAGGCCCCCAGCCCAAAAAAGAGCAGGACCAGAGCGGGGGTCAGAAGCTCGGCCAGCAGCAGGGCCGTACCGAGAAAAAACCAGAGCAGTGGTGGCGCGGACATAAGGGCCTTTATCCTCTCGGGCTACACGCCGGGCGCGCCCTGAAAACCACATCGGGCCGGGACTTCTGCGGGGCCGCCCCAAAGTCGCGCGTCTACTGCACGCGCTCCGCGCCCGGCTGTTGCGGCTCCCGGTCAAAGTCGATAATCCGCCCCTGTAGCCAAACATAGGCGTCCACTTCGTGGCCAACTTCCGGCTCGTAGTCGCCGCAGGCCATCTTTGAAGCGTACACGGCCAGGCGCAGGGCCGGACGGTTTTCAAACGGAAAACTCATGTAGAGCAGTTTGACCGGCATCTTTTCCAGATGGCAGTCCTGCATTTCTTCCACGGTGCCGCGCATCTGGTACTCACAAAAATTTCTGCCCGGCATGATCATGTGCTTGCCGCCGATATTGATCTTCAGGGGCGGCACGTCCAGTCGTTCTTTGTCGGGATTGGCCGCCAGCCAGGCTGCCGCGTGGGCCTCGAACTGCGGGCCCTTGGTGATGGTGAGCTCGTCCAGCAGGGCCCGGCGCAAGCCGTAGGCCAACCCCGCCAGCAAAAAGGTATGCGTCACGCCGGGCGTAAGGTCGATCTGGTCCCGGCCATAGAGCGGATCGTAGAACCACATGGGATTCTTCCCTTCCAGCATGCTCACGGCCACGTTGGCGTCCACGCCCGTCTTCCAGGGGTGGGTGTCCTCCACCAGAAGGTCGTTGGGCAGGCCGTCAAGGAGGGGCGCGGCAGAAACAGGACGCAGCTTATCGCCCTCTTCGCCGGCCACCAGCACGGATGCGCGCACGGGCTGGTCCTGCGGCCAGGCCAGCAGCACATGGTCACGGCCGTCCCGCTTCCACTGCCAGGCCGGGCGCGTGCCGCCCTCGTGCATGACCGTGGCCGCTATCTGCCCCATGATGGCTTCCGGATTCTGCCCCGTAAGCACGGCCCAGGCGTCGCCCAAAGTTTCCGTATGCGCGCGGTTGGCCGCCATAAGCCGGGCCTGCACCTCTTCCGCTGTGGGGCCCTGGTCCGCCAGGGGCTCACCCTGCGCGTCCACCCGCACCCACTCTTCGGCTTCGGGGGCTTCGGGGTTTTTTTCTGCTTTTTTGACCATATGCGTCATCCTTATCAGTGCTGGACGAAAGGGATTCTGTGGGGCAAAGACCAGCTGTGGACAAGCCTCCGTCTTCCCCCATGCGCCCCCTTGCAAAACTTTTTCCTCAGGAAATGGGCCGGGCGGACGCTGGCCGGGGGCGGGGCTGCCTGCGGCAAGACGCGGACAGCCTGGGCGCGCTCTGCGCCCCAAGCGATAACAGAGCGGGGGCGGGGGGGGACGAGCCCCCCCCTGGCCGCCGAAGGCCGTGCCCCCGGCTCCATCAAACGCTAACGGTCGCCGCGCGGGGGGCGACGGTCGCGCCCGCCGCGGTCGCCGCGGTCGTGCCGGTCGCGGGGGCCGCGGTCGGAACGGGGCGGACGGGCCGTTTCTTCCGGATTCCAGGGGTGGCCCTGTTCCTCCAGCAGCACGGCCTTGCGGCTGGCGCGGATACGGTCGCCGTTGATTTCAATGACTTTGACCAGCATGTCTTCGCCCAGATGGGCCACATCGCCGGGCTGTTCCACCCGCTTCACGTCCAACTGAGACACATGGACCAGGGCTTCCACATTGGGCAGCACTTCCACGATGACGCCGATCTCCATGATCTTGCGCACCTTGGCCATGTAGTTTTTGCCCAGATCGGGGCGCTGGTCGTAGTAGGAAACCATCTCGCGGGCTTTTTCCAGGGCTTCGGCTGTGGGCGCAAAGATCGACACCCGGCCCGAATCCTCAATATCCACGGAAGCGCCCGTGGCCGCGGTGATGGCCTTGATGTTCTTGCCGCCGGGGCCGATGATCAACCGGATGATGTCGGGATTGACAAAAACCTCGGCGTGCTGCGGGGCAAAGCGCGAAAGCTCCTTGCGGGGCTCGGCGATGGCGCGGGCCATTTCGCCCAGAATGTGCTGTCGGGCCTCGTGGGCCTGACGCATGGCGGCGCGCATGATTTCAGTGGTCAGGCCCGTGACCTTGATGTCCATCTGCACGCCGGTGACGCCGTCGGCCGTGCCGGCGATCTTGAAGTCCATATCGCCCAGAGCGTCTTCGTCACCCAAAATGTCGGTGAGCACAATGTACTTTTCCCCTTCCTTGATCAGGCCCATGGCCACGCCGGCCACCGGGGCGCTCACAGGCACGCCCGCGTCCATAAGGGAAAGGGAGCCGCCGCATACCGCCGCCATGGAGGAGGAACCGTTGGATTCCATGGTCTCCGCCACCACGCGCAGGGTGAAGGGGAAGTCCTCTGGGGCGGGCAACACGGGCCGCAGGGATTTTTCCGCCAGGGCGCCGTGGCCGATTTCACGCCGCGAAACGCGCACGGGCTTCACTTCGCCCACGCAGTAGGGCGGGAAGTTGTAGTGCAGCATAAAGCGCTTGGTCACGTCGCCGGTGAGGGAATCCATGCGCTGTTCGTCCGTGGTGGAGCCCAGAGTGGTCACCACCAGGGATTTGGTTTCGCCCCGGCGGAACAGGGCCGAGCCGTGCGCCCTGGGCAGCAGGCCGGTCTGGATCTGGATGGGCCGCACACTTTTGGTGTCGCGGCCGTCAATGCGAGTACCTTCGTTAACGATGCGGGCGCGCACCAGTTTCTTTTCCAGGTCCGTGAGAATATCGCCCACGTTCTTCAGCGCGGCGTCGTTGTCAGCCCAGGCCGGATCGTTGCGCAGATTTTCCGCCACTTTTTCCTTGACGGCCTTGCGGGCCTCTTTGCGGGGCAGCTTGTCGGGCACGCGCAGGGCGTCTTCCAGGCCGGCGGCCAGGGCCAGCTCCCGCACACGGGCCACCAGCACGGGGTCTTCGTCGTGGGGGGTGAAGGCCATTTTCTCTTTGCCGGCCAGTTCCCGCAGCTTGAGCTGTGCGGCCACCAGGGGCTGGATCTGCTGCCGACCCCATTCCAGCGCGTCGATAATCACGTCTTCGGCCACAAAGCGGGCGTCGCCCTCCACCATGGTCAGGGCATCGCCCGATGCGGCAAAAATCAGGTTGATGTCGCTCTGGGCCTGCTGCTCAAAGGAAGGATTGAGCACAAACTGGCCGTTGACGCGACCCACGCGCCCGCCGGCCACCGGCCCGGCAAAGGGCAGCCGCGAAAGCATCAGCGCGGCCGAAGCGCCGGTCAGAGCCAGCACGTCCGATTCGTTTTCCTGGTCCGCCGAAATGACGTTGGCCAGCACCTGCACGTCCTCATTGAGCCCCTTGGGGAACAGGGGCCGGATGGGCCGGTCGATAAGCCGCGAAACCAGCGTCTCGCGCTCTGAGGGCCGCCCGATTTCCCGGCGGAAAAAGCTGCCGGGGATGCGCCCGGCGGCGTACATTTTTTCGGAATACTCCACCGTGAGGGGGAAGAAGCCCTTGTCAAATTCCAGGGGCTGGGAGCACACGGTGACCAGCACCACGGTGCCGCCGCACTGCACCCACACAGCGCCGTGAGCCTGATTGGCCAGACGGCCCGTTTCAAGAATGATTTCCTTGCCGCCTACCTGGGCCGTAACCCGCGTGGGAGTAAAAATATCTTGTTGCATACTGTTCCTTTGCACTGGCGAAGGGGATTCCGGCAAAAGCGGGCAGAGCCGCGCCCTGCCTGATTTTCCCGGACCCCCCTTCCTTGGCGATGTTGGCCCCTTACGGGGCATTGTACCATTGCGGGGGCGCTCCGGCCTGGCCGGAGCGCCCCCGCGCGCCGCGTTACTTGCGCAGACCGAGTTTTTCGATCAGCGCGCGATACCGCTGCACGTCTTTCTTTTTCAAGTAGTTCAGAATGTTGCGACGGCGGCCCACCAGCTTGAGCAGGCCCGTACGGGAATGGAAGTCCTTTTTGTGTTCTTTGAAGTGCCCGGTAAGCCCCTCAATACGTGCGGTAAGCAGGGCCACCTGCACTTCAGGGGAGCCCGTATCGCCTTCATGTTTGGCATGGGCTTCAATCACCGTTTTTTTCGCTTCAGCATCCATAGCCACAGCAGTTCTCCTTGATTCTCGGGGTTAGTTCCAAAGTCCCCGCAAAACGGTCCAGCAGGGCCCGGCGGGCGTTGCCGCCCTTTGCGCCAGGGCCAGAGCCCGCCCCTGCTCCAAAAGCAGGGCGCGCTCGCCCGTGGCCTCCGTGCGGCAGGGCACGGCCACGCCGTTGCGCACCCGCGCGGCTTCGTCCGGCATAAGCTCCACCTGCGGCCAGCACGGCAATGCCGCGCTCAAGGGCTGCACGCAGCCCGGCAACAGGGTGGGATCGGCCGTGAAGTCCGCGGGGTCGCGGGCCAGGTCCAAACCGAAGGGGTGACTGTACTCCCGGGTCAGTTCCGTGAGCACGGCTCCGCACCCCAAGCGCGTCCCCAGGCTGTGGGCCAGGGAGCGTATATAGGTGCCGGAACTGCATGCGACCCGAAAGCGCACAAACGGCAAGCTCACGTCGAGCGTGTCCGCCTGTGAAATTTCTATGCGTTTGACCTTGCTCGGCGCGACAAGCCCCTTGCGCGCCAGCCGGTACAGGGGCTGCCCCTCATGTTTGGCGGCCGAATAGGACGGCACAGGCTGCTCCGCAAGGGCGCGCCAAGCGGCGATCTCTTCCCGCACCCGCGCGGCGCTCACCCCTTCCCATGGCGCTTCGGCCGTAAGCGTGCCCGTGGCGTCCCAGGTGTCCGTGGTCTGCCCCAAGCGCAGCGTGCCCGTATAAACTTTGCCCCCCCCTTCCAGCAAATACCCGGAAAGTTTGGTGGCCTGGCCCAACAGCACCAGCAGCACACCCGACGCCATGGGGTCCAGCGTGCCGGCGTGCCCGATCTTCCGCTGCCCCAGGCGCTTGATGGCCGTAAGGCACTGGGCCGAACTGGGCCCAGTCGGTTTGCGCAGCACCAGCACGCCGTGCAGCTGCGGCAATGGCGCAGGCCCGCGGCCCGTGGCCCGGACTGCGCGGGGGGCGGTTTGCCCCAAAGAACCCTCGCGGGGGGCAGCCGAAGCCGCCGTTACTTCCATCATACGCAACAACACACCATACCCGCAGCGCCGGGGCAAGTCAAAAGTCAGATCCACAGGATTTTTGGCCGGATTCAGGATTTTTCGCAACATCAGGCCCTTCTTCCGCCCCTGCCGATCGCTCCCGTTCTTCCAGCCGAATCGCCTCCAGCAAGGCCGCCTGGGCCGCCGGCAACGAAAGGTGCACCGTGCCGCCCGCCGCATTGCGGTGCCCGCCGCCGCCCAACCGGACCGCCACGGCCCGCACGTCCACCGGCCCGAACGAACGCAGGCTGAACTTGCAGCGCTCCGGCGCGTCCTCCCGCAGCAGCACCGCTACCCGCGTGCCGCGCAGCCGCCGCAAATGCTCCACAAAGCCTTCCAGATCTTCCTTAAAGGCCTGATGACGCCGAAAATCTTCCAGATACACCGGACAAAAAGCCACGCTGCCGCCCTCCAGCAGCTGCGCCCGGCCCATGAGCTCGCCCCAGAGGTGCAGATGCCCCAGCGTCCAGGTATTGTCCATGCGCTCGCGCATGTCCGCCAAATCGCAGCCCTCGGCCACCAAATGCGCGGTCAGCGCCAGCACCGCCGCACTGGTGTTGCCGTGCGCAAAGCCGCCCGTGTCCGTAACCAGCCCCAGCAGCACGCCCTGGGCCAGCCCCCCCGTCAAAGGCAGACCGGCCGCCAGGGCCACATACCCCACCAGCTGCGCCGTGGCCGCCGCATCGGGATCCACCCAGTTGTCCACACTGCCCATGCCCTTGCCGCCCAGATGATGGTCAATATTTACGCTCTCCAGCCGCGGCAGCAGGGCCGCCAACTCCGGCCCCAGGCGCTCCGGCTCGCCGCAGTCCAGCAGCAAAGCCGCGCGCGGCGCAAAAGGCGGGCGCTCCAGACTGGTATACAACGGTGCGGGAAGAGTGAAAAAATCCAGATACCGCGGCAGACCAGGCCGGGCGTAAAGCATAAACCGCCGCCCCAGCGCCCGCAAAATATGCCCCGCCGCAGCCAGCGAACCCACGGCATCTCCATCCGGATTCGCATGCGCGGCCACCACCACATCGTCCAGCCGGGCCAATGCCGCAGCCATACGCGCGGCGTGCTCCCGGCAGCCACCGGGCACAAGCTCAATCTGCTGCATAGATCTCCACCTGACTGTCCACCATCTCTTCCGGGCAGACAGCCTCCATCATCAACGCGCATTTGTCCATACGGCTGCGTAAATGCCGCTCGCTGTTGGATACGGAAACTACCGCCAGCCGCAAACTGGTCAAACTCTCCTCCGTACCCGCCTCGGCGATGGCTACATTGAAACGGTTGCGGGTCTTCTGCTTCAGACTGTTGGCCACCCGCCGCTTGGCCTTGAGGTTGTCGTTGCCGTGCAGGCTGAACTCCACGGTAAGCACCGCCATGAACATCCGTACACCCTCCCGGTCCGCCGGGCACAACGCCAGGTTGGTATGGTGGGTTGGTGGGGAAGAGGTTTTCTGGTGGGGGGAGGGGAACTTTTGTGAACAAAAGTTCCCCTCCCCCCACACCCCCCMCCCGTCAAAAAACTTTCTTCACTCAGGAAACATGCCGGGCATACCCTGAATGAAAGGAGCGCACTGGAGGATAACAGCCCCTGAGCCGCCGGAGAGGCAGCCCTCTGCGTTTATAACTCCGGGGATGGCGACAGCATGGCCGTGCGACACATCCCCAAACTACCGTTCTTTACAGCGTTGCGGCTTCTTCAACAGTTTCAAAGGCTTCGATGCGCCAGCCCTTACGACAAAGGAAGTTAGGGAAGGCGACAGCATGGCCGTGCGACACATCCCCAAACTACCGTTTTTTACAGCGTTGCGGCTTCTTCAACAGTTTCAAAGGCTTCGATAATGTCGCCGATCTTGACATCGTTGAAGTTCTCCAGGCCCACGCCGCATTCGTTGCCTTTAACCACTTCCTTGGCGTCGTCCTTAAAGCGCTTCAGCGAGGCTATCTTGCCGGTGTAGACCACCACGCCGTCGCGCAGCAGGCGCACGCCGGCGTTGCGGGCTATCTTGCCGTCCGCCACATAGGAACCGGCAATGGCGCCCACCTTGGGCACGTTGAAGGTATCCCGCACCTCAGCCTGGCCCAGATAAACTTCACGCTGCACCGGGGCCAGCATGCCGGCCATGGCGCTCTTGATGTCGTCCACCAGCTTGTAGATGATGTCATAGAAGCGGATATCCACATTCTCGTGTTCGGCAACATCCTTGATCTTGGCCGTAGGCCGCACATTGAAGCCGATGATAATGGCCTTGGAAGCCGACGCCAGCAGGATATCCGATTCGGATATGGCGCCCGTGCCGCCGTGCACCACGCTGATGCGCACCTTGTCCGTGCTCAGCTTGTTGAGGGCCTCGGTAATGGCCTCCAGACTGCCCTGCACATCGGCCTTGACCACCAGATTAAGAGTAAGGGCTTCCTGGTCGGAAGCGCGCTGCGAGAGGAAGGTTTCCAGCGTAACGCGGGATTCCGAAGCCAGCTCGCGTTCGCGCTGCTTGACCATGCGCGCGTCGGCAATGCGGCGGGCCACTTTTTCGTCGGCCACCACAAAGAATTCTTCGCCCGCTTCGGGCACGCCCTCAAAGCCCTGCACTTCCACCGGCAGGGAGGGCCCGGCCTCCTTGACCTTCTTGCCCTGGTCGTTGCTCAGGGCGCGCACGCGGCCTGAGAACGAACCGCAGACAAAGTTGTCGCCCTGATGCACGGTGCCTTCCTGCACCAGCACCGTGGCCACAGGCCCCCGGCCCTTATCCAGCTTAGCTTCCACAATGTGGCCGCGCGCGGGCTTGTCCGGGTTGGCTTTAAGCTCCAGAATCTCGGCCTGCAGGGCCACCATTTCCAGCAAAGCGTCCAGCCCTTCACGGGTCTTGGCCGAAACCTTGGCCACAATGGTGTCGCCGCCCCAGTCTTCGGGCTGCAGACCCAGTTCGGCCAGCTCACGCAACACGCGGTCAGGATTGGCGCCGGGTTTGTCAATTTTGTTCACAGCCACCATAATGGGCACATTGGCCGCACGGGCGTGGTTGATGGCCTCGCGGGTCTGTTCCATGACGCCGTCGTCGGCGGCCACCACCAGAATGACCAGGTCCGTCACCTGCGCACCGCGGGCGCGCATGGCCGTAAAGGCCTCGTGGCCGGGCGTGTCCAGAAAGACAATCTCGCCGCGCTTGGTCTTGACGTGGTACGCGCCGATGTGCTGGGTGATGCCGCCCGCTTCGCCGCCGGTGACATTGGTTTTACGGATGGCGTCCAGCAGGGAGGTCTTGCCGTGGTCCACGTGGCCCATAATGGTGACCACAGGCGGGCGAGGCCTGAGGCTCTCCGGCGTGTCCACTTCTTTGGGCAGCAGGTAGTCGTCCTCGGAGAAGCCCACCTTCTCCACCTCATAGCCGAATTCAGAAGCCACCAGAGTGGCCGTGTCTATATCCAGCGACTGGTTAATGGTGGCCATGACGCCCAGACCAAAAAGCACCTTGATGATCTCATTGACCTTGAGGCCCATCTGGTGGGCCATGTCCGCCACGCGGATGGCCTCGGTAATACGGATCTTGCGCTTGGCCGCCTTGAGGGGCTGCGTGGCCTGAGCCACAGGCGCGCCACGCCCCAGCTTGCGGCGGCCTTTGCCGCGGTTCAGCCGACCGCTGTCGTCATCATCGCGGCGGCCAAAATTGCCCTGCTGAAAGTCCACAGTACGCCGCCCCTTAAGGCGCTTCTTCTTGCTCTGCCCTTCCCGACCCTCGGACGCAGGCGCGCCAGGCTGCTGGCCAAACCCGCCGGGACGGGGAGCGCCAGGACGGGGAGCGCCGGGACGGGGAGCGCCAGGGCGCGCAGGGCGGGGAGCCCCGTCGCGGCCGACGCCGGCACGCGCGCCCGCCGCCGGTCTGGCGCCGGCAGGACGTTGCGTGGCGGGATCCGGACGAGAAATGATCCGCACCTGCGGCGCGGCAGACGCTTCCGCCCGAGAACGGTGCGGCGCAGCCTCGCCCCCATCCTTACCCTCCACCCGCTCAGAGCGGCCTTCGGGCGCGCGCGGCGGCAGGGTGGGCGCCGAAGACCCCTCAGGCACGGCAGAGGCGTCGGGCCGGGCCAGACGCGCCGCGCGGGCGGCCTTTTCCGCACTTTCTTCCGCAGCCTTGGGGGCGGCCGCTTCCGGAGCAACAGCCTTGGGAGACGCCTCTTCCTCAGCGAGGATTGCGGATTTTGCGGCAGGGGCGGCAGGGGCGGCGGGGGCAGCCGCCGGAGAGACTTCGGGTTCCACGGCCGCAGGTTCAGCCACAGGGACGGCGGGGGCCGGCGGCGTATCGCCGGGGCGGTGCAGCACGCGCGCGCCGGTGGTTGCCCTGGCAGGCTTGACCACACGGGCAACAGAGGCCGTAGCGCCGGCCTCCGCAACAGGGGCGGCAGCTTTGGCTGCAACGTCCGATGCGGACGCAGCGGGGGCTGCTGCTTCGGGCGCAGGCGCGGCGGCTTCCGACGCCCCAGCCTTGAGGGCCGCTTCAGTTTCGGGCGCTTCAGGAGAAGACGCCACAGCCGCAGCGGGCGCTTCCGCAGGCGCATCGACCGATTCCTTACGGCGACGGCGCACAATAACATTGGGGTGGGAATCCACACGCCCGGCTTCGGCCTGTTTCTGCTCGGCCACATGTGCGCGCACGCGGGCCGCCTCCTCCGGGCTTACAGAGCCGGAAGAAGTCCGCGCCGGAATGCCCAGATCACGCAGAATGCGCAACATGTCCTTGGGACTTGTGGACAGTTCCTCGCCGAGAAGTTTAATCTTTATTTTCGCATCAGCCATGGTTACCCCCCTTACGCCGTGTGCCGGGCCTGAATTTGGCGAATCTGGCCGTACAGACAGGATCGGAACACACATACCAGCCCCTGCCCGGTCTGGTTTTTGCAGCGTCAATACTCAAAATTCCTTCCGCCGTGAGCACATGGCGGGTCAATTGCGCCTTGGCGAACCGGCGGCGGCAGATAACACACATCCGCACCGGCCCTTCCGACCCGGCCGCAAGGCCGGCGTCGTGCTCAGGCTTCCCCGTCATGCTCAGGCATCTCCGTCCCGCGTGTCGGGCGTCGCGGCGGGCGCATCCTCCACACCTTCCCCGGCTTCAGAAACGCCGTCTTCAGCGGCCGGGGCCGCATCCGCAGCATCCGTTTCAGCGGCGGGGCCGCCCAGATGCACGGCCGAAGATTCGGGCGTGGTTTCCACCACAGGAGCCAGAAAATTGATGGCCGAACGCAGGTCGGCAATGCGCGAAGCGCTGATAATCAACTTGTCGGCCAGGTCTTCATCCGAGGCTTCACGCAGCTTGTCCAGCGAGCTGTAGCCCGCAGCCAGCAGGGCCTCAATGGAAACTTCAGCCACACTGGCCACCTGCTCCAGACCGTGGCCGATGGCGTTGGCCTCGTTGTAGCGGGTTTCGGTAAAGATATCGACCTTCCAGCCCAGCAGGCGCGCGGCCAGCTTAACGTTCTGCCCCTTACGCCCAATGGCGTTGGTAAGCTGATCGTCAGGCACGATGACTTCCAGCAAATTTTCCTCTTCGTCCACCACGATGCGCGAAACCAGGGCCGGGGCCAGGGCATTGCGGGCATAGGTGGCGATATCGGCGCTCCAGACCACGATGTCGATGCGCTCACCGTGCAACTCCTGCACGATATTCTGGATGCGCGAACCGCGCACGCCCACGCACGCGCCCACGGGGTCCACGTCCCGCTCACGCGAGAGCACGGCCACCTTGGCGCGCGAACCGGGGTCGCGGGCCACGCCCATAATCTGCACCACGCCATCGTCCACTTCAGGCACCTCGCGCCGGAACAAGGCCGCCATGTAATCGCGGTGCGAACGCGAAACCACCACCTGCGGCCCGCGTCCTTCCTGACGCACTTCGACAATCAAGGCCTGTACGCGGTCGCCGCGCTTGTAGTGCTCACGCGGGATCTGCTCCTCACGCGGCAAAATGGCCTCGGTACGGCCCAGGTTGATGACCCAGCCGCCCTTGTCGCGCCGCTGAATGATGCCCGAAACAATCTCACCCACGCGGTCTTTGTATTCTTCGTAAATAATGCCCTGCTCGGCGTCGCGCATGCGCTGAATGATGACCTGCTTGGCCGACTGCGCGGCAATGCGGCCCAGATCCTCCACCCGCACGCGAAAGCCCACCTCGTCGTCCAGCTGCACGGAGGGGTCGTGGGTACGGGCCTCGACCAGCTCAATCTGCGTGTCAGGGTTGGCCACGTCGCCATCCGGCACAACGATTTTGAACTGATAGACCTCAATATCGCCGGTGTCGTCGTTGTAGCTCACCTCCACGTCCGTATCTTCACTGAAGCGACGTAACACCGAAGTGCGCACGGCGTCCTCCAGCGTTTCGATGAGCATATTGCGGTCCAGGCCCTTGTCTTTGCTGATCTGGTCAATGGCCTTTTTGAGTTCAAGATTCATCTGTGCCTCCGGCTGCCGCCAAGGGCGGCGTAACTTCTCTGCTTCCGGCGCATCCGGCCCGCGTCGGCGGGGCGGGACCGGGACTATCCGGGAATGCGGCCCGCCGTGGTTGCGGCCGCCTCTTCCGGGGTTGCGCCGGGCGCGCGTCCGGCTTCCGCATTGCCGCGGCCGCCCTCGTCGCCCTTTTCCTTTTCAGATTTTTTGCTGGGCTTCTTCCCGATGCCCTTGCCGCGCCCTTGCCCCGGCCCTTTGCCAGGCTTGACAGGCTTACGGAACACATACATGCGGCTGACCCTGCGGGCGGCCTCCCAGGGAATGCGCGCCGCGGGCAGATCCTCGGGCAGCACATCTCCTTCGGGGCTCACCTGGGCCGGTGCAAGCACAAAGCCCGTGTCTTCTACTGCCCGCAAAATGCCGCGCCAGACGCGCCGGGCAGGCAGCTCCGACGGGGCCGCGTCCGCAGACTGCGGGGCCAACGGCCGCTCCAGGCGGGCTTCCACCACATCCCCCACATAGGGGGACATCTGCTCCAGGCAAAAAAAGACACGGGTCAGGCCGGGGGTGGAAACCTCCAGCACATAGGGGTCGGCAAAACAGTCTTCCACGTCCAGGGCCAGACCCAGCTGACGGGAAATTTTTTCGCACTGGTCCACCGTGGCGGAAAGCGCGGACAGCGGCGGGGGCACGGCATCCGTGGCTGGACTTGCGGCTGGATTTGCGGCTGGATTTTCGACGGAAAGACCGCATCGGCCATCCGCAGGATGGCCCGCAACGCCGCATGCGGCAACGGGCACGTCCACATACACCCGGACCAGAACGCGCCCGGCGCGCACCACTTCAACGCCCCAAAGCACCAGGCCCAGGGCGTGCGCCAGGGGTTCAACCAAGCGGATTATGGCGTTTTTGCAGGCTTCTTCGGTCATGCGTTCCTTTGGCAGCGCAAGCGCAAGGACAAAAAAAAGGGGGCCCCTTCAGGCCACCCCGCTGGAACAAGTTCCGTCTCAGGATGCACGGCCGACGTGAACGCCAGCCGCCTTGAATGGGTGTCAATACCCTTTGGCAATTTTCCTGTCAAGTCTTTTTGCTTTTGCGCCCTTGGCGACAGGCCCCGGCCTCTACAGCCCGGATCCACGAGGAACCCGCCCAAATGTCAAATTTCCCCTCTCGCGCCCTTAACATGGGCGCAAACCGGCCGTTAAGAAGTAAAAAATTCGTAACAATTTTCTTTTTTAGGGGGAGAAGCGCTATGGTTTCGTCACCCAAGATGTTGCTGCCCGGGGGCGCAGGCCTGCTGCTGGGCGCGGCTTTGGCCGCCCTGGCCGGTGCGCTGGGGGCCGGGCCCGCGTTGGCCGGCCTTGCAGCCGCAGCCGCGGCCGTGATTTGCACGCTGGTTGGTCTGCGCCTGCTGGCGGGTACGGCCCTGCGCGAGAACCTGCGCGTCGTGGCGGCCGCCGCCCAGGGCGCGGCCCTGGACGGTTCCGCCGCCATACCTCCACCGCTTCTCATGGCCCTGCAGGACCTGGGTCACGAGCTAAGCCAGACCAGGGGGCGTCTGCACGGCATTCTGGCAGGCATCCCCATGCCGTATCTGCTGGTGGATACAGAAGAACGGGCCCTGAGCACCAATCAGGACTGCCTGAACATGCTGGAAATCAATGACAGCGTGGAGGATTGCCTGGGCAAGACTCTGGCCGAACTTTTTTACAATGACCCCACGCGGGAAACCGCCGTGGGCAAAAGCATCAAAAACGGCCAGTATTTCCGCAATCTGGAGGTCACCATTGGCGGGCACAAGGGCTCGCGCGTCAACGTGCTGGCCAACGTCTTTCCCATCTACAGCCAGGAGGGCGTCTGCATGGGCGGCATGTGCCTCTATGTGGATATGACCGCCCTCAAAAACGCCCAGCAGCAAATTTCGGACAAAAACCAACGCATGGCCGAGGTGGCCGCAGCCCTGCAGGAAACGATGGATACTCTCAGCGTCATTGCCGAAAGCCTTTCGCAGGGTATCCGCCAGTCGGACGAAAACGCCGCAGAAGCCGCCCGCCGTCTGGCCGAGGCCGCCACAGCCATGGACCGCATGAACGCCGCCGTACAGGAAGTGGCCCACAACGCCGATGTGGCCGCTGAAGCCTCCTCCCACACCCGCGACAAAGCTCAGGGCGGCGCGGACGTGGTGCGCAACGCCCTGGAAAGCATTGAGGCCGTGCACGAGCTTTCCCTGACCCTGCGGGATGACATGACCCAGCTGGACAGCCATGCCAGAGCCATTTCTGCAATCATGAACGTCATTTCGGACATTGCGGACCAGACCAATCTGCTGGCCCTCAACGCCGCCATTGAAGCGGCCCGCGCCGGCGAAGCCGGACGCGGCTTTGCCGTGGTGGCCGACGAGGTGCGCAAACTGGCAGAAAAAACCATGGCTTCCACCAACGATGTGGCCAAAGCCATTGCCGCTATTCAGGACAGCACGGCCAAAAGCATGGTTTCCACAGAAAATGCCGTAGGCCAGGTGGAGCGTGCAACAGACTTTGCCGGGCAATCTGGATCAGCCCTTCAGGATATTGTGGGGACGGTGGAAAACACCGTAGAACAGGTCAAGGCCATTGCCGCGGCCAGCGATCAGCAGTCCGCTACCAGCGAGGGTATCAACCGCACCATCGACCAGGTCAGCACCGTGGTTGCGGATACGGCCCACTCCATGACCAGCGCCCGCCATGAAACCAACAAGCTGCTGGAAATCACCCGCTCTCTGGAACAGTTGACGGCGCAATTGCAGGAATGAGACCACACCTTGGGCGACCTACCCCTATCACACCCCGTGCCGTGCAGGGGGAAAAGGAAACTTTTTGAAGGATAGGAAAAGGGGGGGAAGGGAACTATTGGTCAGCTGCAGCCGTTGCGACAAAGAACGTTACGGATGAAGGCAGCGATGATCAAAAGTTCCCTTCTCGCCACAAAATCGCTTTGCTACGACCGCTTCAGTTCCATGGCCTTCTGCAGCATCTGGTCGGCAGTGGTGACCACCTTGCTGTTGGACTGAAAGCCGCGCTGGGTAATGATCATATTGACCATTTCCGTAGCCATGTCTACGTTGGAGGTTTCAGTGGCGTAGGCTTCTATGCTGCCGTAGTTTTCCGTGCCTGCCACGCCCATGTCCATTTGTCCGGCTTCGGGAGTAGCGGAAAAAAGGTTGTTGCCTTCGCGGTGCAGGCCATCTTCACTGGTGAAGCGGCAGACGGGTATCTGCCAAAGATTCATATCTTTGCCGTTGGAGTAGGAGCCGGTGATGGTGCCGTCGCTGCCAATGGAGATGCCGTTGAGCGTGCCTGCGCCATAGCCGTTCTGACTGGCTATGCGGCTGGTGGGTGAGGTATCCGTATAATTGGTGGTAGCATCGGCAGTTACCGTGGCCTTGGCCATGCCGCCCAGAGCCGTGGGGTCGACGCCTACGGCAGCGGCGCTGTCCGGCGCATTGGTCCAGCCGCCCCCGGCGCTGATGCCCAGATTGACGGTAACGGTCTGCCCGTCCACGCTCATCTGCGGCAGGCCGGAGGAGGAGAGCGCCGCGGGCGTCCAGTCGGCCAGGTTGGTGCTGTCGGCCACGCTGGGCGTAAAGGCCGTCATGTCCGTGAGCTGGCCGCTGCTGCTGAAGGTGAGCGTGCCGGACATGAGCAGACCGGAACCCGCCGTGGCGCTGGTGCCGTCTGTGGTCACGTCATCGCTGGCAATAAGGTATTGCACCACAGAATTGGGGCTGTCGGCCGGGGCCGCGTCATAGTAGATGGTGGCCGTCTGGGTGGAGCCGTCCGCGCCGTAGAGGGTCACGCCCGTGCTGTAACCATAGGCGGTATTGGATATGGGCGGGGAGTTGTTGGCGTTGTACTGACCAATCAGGCTGAAGTAGGGGTCGGTGGCGCTGGTGCTGTTCTGGCTGGTCAGCCCCAGGTTGCAGCGCAGGTCCACGCTGGTGGTGGCCTTGGCCGCCATGGTGCCGAATTTGTCCAGAGTCACCTGCTGCAGCGCGCCTTTGCTGCCGTCCGCATTATACATGTAACCGTTGACGGCCAGGCCCGTGGGCGTGCGCAAAACAGCATCGTTATAGGTACGGAAGTCTCCGGCGCGGGTATAGTAGAGGTTTGTGCCGTCCGTAACCTGAAAAAAGCCTTTGCCGTTGATGGCCAGATCCGTCACGGTATTGCTGGTTTCAAAAGAACCCTGGTTGAAGAGGGTGCGCACCGTGTCGACCTGCAGGCCCTTGCCGGTCTGCCCCACAGCCACATAGGAATCGGTCTGCGCGCCCCACCAGTCGCCTATGCCCCCCTGCCCCGTGGAGATAAGGTCCGAGAACAGGATGCTCTGCTGCTTGTAGCCAATGGTGCTGATATTGGCCAGATTGTTGGTGATGACATTCATGCCCTCACTCAGGCCCTTCATGCCCGTGGCGCCGATGTAGAGTGCGGAGTTCACGGTTGCCTCCCAAAAAAAGGACGGCGGAGGAAAAAACTTCCTCCCCGTCCCTGTTTTAGCAGGAAACGTGCCAGGGCGACCGCTATTCTTGCAGGGGCAGGCCCTGGGCCTGCCAGCCGACAATGCCGTCCTTCATATGCAGAATGTGCCGCACCCCGACCGTGCGCAGGGTTTCCTGCGCCGCCTCGGAGCGGTTGCCCGTGCGACAATAGAGCAGCACAGGCGCGTTCTTGGGCAACGTCTGGATCTGCGCCTCAAAGGGACCACCGAAATAATCCATATTTACGGCGCCGGGCAGATGTCCGGCCCGGAACTCCGCCGGGGTGCGCACGTCCAGCACCACCAGGCCTTCGGGCGGCTGGCGCAGCAGGGCCGCGGCCGCGGACACGCTTATGTCTTCGGCCAGAGCGGAGGCGGCCGCCAACAGCAGGGGCAGGGCCAGGGCGACGGCCAGGGCAAGGCCCGTCCAAGGGCGGGACAGGCGACGGGTGTGGCTTGCATTCATAGCCATAACCTTAAAAGCCAGGGTTAGCCGATCCTGGCCAGCGCGCGGGCAAAGCCTTCGGCCGCGTTGCGGATGACGCCCTCGTCCACGCAGAAGGCCAGACGGAAGTAGCCGGGGCAGCCAAAGCCCGAACCGGGCACGGCCAGGACTCGTTCTTCCACCAGGGCGTTGACAAAGGCCACGTCGTCGCCGCCCGGCGCTTTGGGGAAGAAGTAAAAGGCTCCGGCGGGCATAAGGAAGTCATAACCGGCTTCGGTAAGCACCTGGGCCATGGCCTTTCTGCGGGCGGCGTACACGGCCAGATCCACCTGACTGTCCAGGGCCGCGGCCATGAGGTGCTGGCCCACCACCGGCGGGTTGACGAAGCCCAGAATGCGGTTGGTCAGGGTAAGCCCGGCCATGAGTTCTTCCGCTTCGGGCAGACGGGGCGACACGGCGGCATAGCCCACGCGCTCGCCCGGCAGGGAAAGACACTTGGAAAAAGAGCTGACCACCACCGCATAGGGATAGAGGGGCAGCACCGAAGGCACCTCAACCCCGTCGTAGGCCAGGAAACGGTAGGGCTCGTCAGCCACCAGCCAGATGGGGCGGCCGTATTCCTGGCTCTTGTTTTCCAGCAGCTCGGCCAAGGCCGTGAGGTCTTCGCGGCTGTAGATCACCCCCGTGGGATTATTGGGCGAATTGATGAGCACCACGCGGGTTTTGGGGCCGATGGCCGCCTCCAGGGCGGCAAGGTCGGGCCGGAAATCGTCCTTATGGCTCATGACGGCCCGCAGGCTGCCGCCGTGATTGGCCACATAGAAGCCGTACTCCACAAAATACGGCGCAAAGGCCAGCATTTCTTCGCCAGGATCAATCACGGCACGCAAAAAAGCGTTGAGCACGCCAGCCGCGCCGCAGCCCAGGATGACCTGATCAGCCTTGAGCGGCACGCCCTGTTCCTTGCTCAGGTGCGCGGCGAGCTTTTCCCGCGCCCAGGCAAAGCCGCCGTTGGGCATATAGCCGAAAGCGAAGGGCTCGCCCGCGTGGGCGGCAAAAGCCCGCAAACCGTGGGCCACGGCCGACGGCGCGGGCAGATCAGGATTGCCCAGACTGAAATCGTAAACGTTGTCCGCGCCGTAGCGGGCCTTCAACTGTCCCCCGGCCTCAAACATGCGCCGGATCCAGGAGGCGTGGTCCAGGTACCCCGCCACGCTGTGGGAAAGAATGGACATAACATGACTCCCCGTGGTTGTTGTGTTCAGCATGGCTATTCGTTATGCTTCCAAACGCCGCATAAAGCAATTCCCTTTTTGACGGCCCGGCCCTGTGCGGCCAAACACAAACATCTGGTGGAGGCCCCATGCGCTTTGAACGGTTCCGCAACTGCCTGTGCGCCCTGCTGCCGGCCCTGTGCGCCGCCCTGCTGCTGCCCGCCTGCGCAGCCAAGGAAGACGGCGGCGACGCCCCCAATGATATGACCATCAGCGTCAGCCTGCGTGACGTGCACCGCTGCTCACGCATTTCACCCGAAATACAGCTCGCCAACGCCCCTGCCGACGCCGATTATTTTGACGTGCGCCTGGTGGAATACACCGGCGACTCTCAGGAACTATTTCTCGGCGGCGGCAGTTGGGACAACGACGGCTCCGGCGTCATCCCCGAAGGCGGGCTTACCCGCCACTACCGCGGCCCCTGCCCGCCCACGGGCAGCCCGCGCGACTACGCTTTTGTGGTTTCGGCCATGCACCGGGGCAACATGCAGCCCTTGTCCGTGCGCATCTACCGCTTCACGCAGGAGTAACCAACAATCCCCGTGGCAGCGCGCCCGGCGCGCGGACCGTGCACCACCCTGGGTGGGTTGCCTTAAAAAAGGCCCTTTGCCACGGCAGGCACAAGACCCGCTCCGGCGCTTTGCCGTGCCGCCGACCAGCGTGCCCGGCCAGGGTCTGTCGTCAACCGGGGCGCCTGCCCCCCGGAGAAGCCATGCAAAAACTCTATGTGGCTATGGTGGGGCTGCCTGCGCGCGGCAAATCCACCTTGGCCCGGCGCATTCGTGACGGACTCGCCGCCGAGGGCATCCGCGCCCGCCTCTTCAATAACGGCGATGTACGCCGCGCCCGTCTGGGCGCGGCCTCCACCGACCCGGATTTTTACAACCCCGACAATACGTACGGTCGTCTGGCCCGCGAACAGATCTGCCGCCACAACATGGAGCTGGCCCGCCAGTGGCTCGCCCCGGAAGGCGGCAACGGCGATGTGGCCATTCTGGACGCCACCAATGTGAGCCGCGCCCGCCGCCGCCTTATGGAGGGCACCCTCACCGACCACCCTCTGCTCTTCATCGAATGCCGCAACGAGGACCAGGAACTGCTGCGCGCCTGCATCCGCCGCAAAACCGCCCTGCCCGAATATGCCGGCTATACTGAGGAAGCCGCCCTGGAAAACTTCAACAAACGCATTGGCTACTACGAGCATATCTACGAACCCCTGCGCCACGAGAAGTTCTGGCTGCGCGTGGATTCCACCGCCAACCGCATCCTGGCCGAGCACCCCCGCGAAGGCTGCGCCTACTACCCAGCCATACGCGAGATCGTCGTCAGCGTCTGGGTGCACTGCCTTTACCTGGTCCGCCACGGCCAGACGGAATTCAACCTGCAGGGCCGCATCGGCGGCGACCCGCCCCTCACCACGCAGGGCGAAGCCCAGGCCGCCGCTCTGGCAGAACATTTACGCGACCGCCCCATCCACTGGGTCTTCACTTCCACCCGCCAACGGTCCCACCAGACCGCCGCGCCCCTGCTGGCGCAGCGCCCCCAGACCCACGTCATGGCCTTTCGCGAATTTGACGAGATCTGGGCCGGCGACTGCGAGGGCCTGCGCTACGCCGAAATACGTCAACGCATGCCCCAGGTGGCCAGCGCCCGCAATGCCGACAAATACGCCTTTGCCTACCCCAATGGAGAAAGCTACGCCATGCTCCGCGACCGCGTCCAACGCGGTTTGCGCCGCGCCCTTTTCCTCGCCGGAGACACGCCCTTGGTCATTGTGGGGCACCAGGCCATCAACCGCGTGCTCCTGGCCCTTTTCCTGCGCCAGCGCAAAGAAGACATTCCCTATATCTATGTGCCGCAGGACCAATACTACCACATATCCCTCACGCCCCGCCGCAAGGTTTTTGAACGTCTGCCGTATACGCCGGACAGAGGTGCTGGGGAGGAAGATTTTGCAGGTGAGGACGAAGGATAAAGAGGGGACTGTGCCGCACTGCCATCAAAGCCCGCCCCTCCTACTGTGCCACACTGCCATCAAAGTCCGCCTGCCCCTCCTACTGTGCCACACTGCCATTAAAGTCCGCCTGCCCCTCCTACTGTGCCACACTGCCATAAAAGCCCGCCAACTCTTCTTCGGGAGTTGAGCGCGGCATAAAGGGGTGTAGTCGCGCAGCGGCACACCCCAGCCGCGCCGGACACAGGTACGCTGCCGCCCAACCAACATAGGGCAAAAACTGACGGCAAACGCACGGAGAACCTGCGAGGGCATGAAGAACGCCGAACACGGGACACGGCAGGATATTGGGGCTGTGGGGCCTGCGGCTGTTACGCCCGGCATAAGGGACGCGGTCGCGCAAGCGGCGCGTCCCAGCCGCGCCGAACATGGCGGGGCTGTCTTGAAAAGCGGGGGGTTATGGGGGGTGTGGGGGGCCTAAGGGGGGGCGCAGCCCCGCCCTTGGCCCCCTGCCCTCGCCGGAGGCGGCCCAAACGCTGTACGCAGAAAAGCCGCCATGCCCGCAGGGCAACCAGCCTCCCCGGCCAGGGTACTCCCTTTACTGCATATCCTTTCGCGCAGCCCCCTCGCCGGAGGCGGCCCAAATGCCATAAAGAAACCAAACCGCCGCGCCCGCAGGGCAACCAGCCTCCGGCAGAATCTCCCCCGCCTTCCGGCGGAACACCCAGCCGCGCAGCGCCCCCCTCCGCCCCCGGCGGAACCCCCAGCCCCGCAGCGGAAAGTCACCTCAAAACTGGTACAAAAACGCTGGCGCGCCGCCATCCGCCAGGCCGGCCACGGCGTCGACATTCAGGCCGAGCCAGGTCTTGAGCGTGCGGGAAAGCCAGGAGCCGCGTTCCGGCGGTGCAAGCAAAGGCCGCTGCGCGGACACCTGACATTCTTTGGCCAGCCACTCCAGGGCGTCGTGGCGGTCGCCCAGGGCGTCCACCAGGCCCAGGTCCAGGGCTTCACGGCCTGTGTAGATCTTGCCGTTGGCCAGGGCTGCGGCCTTGTCCACGGGCATATGCCTCCCTTGCGCCACAATGCTCACAAACTGGCGGTGCATGTCCTCCAGCACATCAGTAAGATAGCGCCGCTGTTCCGGGGTCAGGGGCCGCAGATAGGAACCAGCATCCTTATACGGAGCCGTAGTAAGGGTTTCCTGCCCCAGGCCCAGCTTCTGCAGCAGGCCCTGAATCTGCGGGATATCCATACGCACGCCGATGGAACCGGTGACGGTGGAGGGATTGGCGAATACGCGCCGTCCCGCCATGCTGACCATAAGCCCGCCTGAGGCCGCCAGTGAGCCCATGCTCACGACCACGGGCTTTTTTTCGGCCAGTCGGGCCAGGGCTGTGTAAATTTCCTGCGAGGCCGCAGCGCCGCCGCCGGGCGAATCCACGCGGACCAGCACGCCTTTGACGCCGGCGTTGCGCTCCAGCTTGCGCACCCAGTCCAGGGTAGGTTCGGCGCTGAGGATGGGGCCGCGCACAGTAACCAGGGCCAGGCGGTCATGACTGCCCAGACCGTCTTCCGGAAAAAAGGCGTAGCCCAGGGACAGGAGCAAAAGGACAAGCCCGCCCCAGAACAGCAGAGGATGCCGCCGCCGGAAGGGCGGCCGCAGCAGGCTGCGCCAGATTGAGGCCGGAATCTGCGCCAGGGGACAGCCCATGGCGCAATCGGCCTGGGGGGCCTTTTGCAAGGACGCGGCCGGGTCGGCGAGGGGAGGCGTCATGGTCAGGGGGGCTTCGCCCGCGTGGGGATTCGGGGCGTTGTCGGTGGGAGATGCGGACGCAGCTGCGTCGGGGGGAAGTATGCCGCTCATGAAGGGGCCTTTGCGCGTGCGGCGCGGTTACAGGTAGGGGGAAAAAATCCAGCAGGCGGCGTTGCGCAGCCGCTTGGGCAGGGAAAAACGACGCAGGTCATGGGTGGTGCATTCTGTGCCGCGATTGATGGCCGCATCGATATGCGCGGCAATGGCGTCGTGGGCCTTGGCGTCGAAGATTTCCATATTGAGTTCAAAATTGAGGCGCAGGCTGCGCGCGTCCCAGTTGGAGGAGCCGATCTGGCTGTAATAGCCGTCCACGGCCAGCAATTTGGTGTGGGCGAAAGGGGGAGGCTGGTACCAGACGCGCACGCCGGCCTCCAGCAAGGTGGGCAACAAACGAAAGGTGGCCCAATGGACGTAGAAGAGATTGTTTTTGGCGGGCAGCACAATGCGCACGTCCACGCCGCGTTGCCCGGCGGAACGCAGGGCGGCCACCAGGCCGTGGGAAGGCAGAAAATAGGGGGTCATGACGCGCACGCTGTGGCGGGCGGCATTGATGACCCCGCAAAAGATGTCGCTCAGAGGATCGTCGTCGGAGCCGGGGCCATCCATGATGATGCGGCAGCGGCTGTTGCCCCTGGCCTCCGTGCTGGGGGGCGGCAGGGGCGAATACTGCCCGGTGCAGAAACCCCAGTCCAGCAGAAAGGCCCGCCGCAGCTGGTCCACAATGGGGCCTTGGCAGCAAAAGTGCACGTCCTGCACATAGCCGCGCTTGCCGCTGGTGAGGTTTTCGTCGGCAATATTCATGCCGCCGGTAAAGCCTGTCTGGTCGCAGACCAACAGCTTGCGGTGGTTGCGCAGGTTGATGCTCAGGTTGGGCGGCAGCAGGCGCGGGGGCAGAAAGACGGCCACGCGCACGCCCTGGCGAGCAAGTTTTTTCCACGGACGGCGCAGGGAATAGAGCTGGCCCACGCCATCCACCAGCAAGCGGACGTCCACGCCTCGGGCCGCAGCGGCGGCCAGGGCCTCGCAAAAGGCCGTGGCGCTTGCGCCGGCGTTGAAAATGTAGGTGGAAAGATAGACCTGATCCTGCGCCGCGTTGATGGCCTGCAGCATGGCGGGATAGGCTTCGTCGCCGTTATGCAGGGGGGTGATGGCGTCGCCCACGCTGAGGTGCTGTGCGGTGAGCACGCGCCCGATGCGCTCCATACTGACGATATTTTCGGGCACAGGGCCGGGCGGCTTGCGGGGCAGGGGCGGGTGCGCGTAGTCCGGTTCCAAAGGGGCCTGCCGCTGCATGATGCGCGTGGCCCGGCTCTCGGCCCGGCTGATGCCAAAGGAGGCGTAGAGCAGCGGCCCCACCAGGGGCAGCAGGAGGGCCGTGACCGTCCAGCCCAGGGCCGCGCGCGGGTCGTGTTTGGTAAGTAAGGCGTGCCCCACGGCCACCCAGGAAAGGGCGTGTACGGCCAGGATGGCAAAATATTCCACTATATCCCACATGAGAAACCCGGCCCGCCGCCAGCAGCGGAAAGAACGCCCGCCGCAACGGTGTAAGGCAGATTGCCGGCGCGGCTGCGCGCCGGAGCGGACGCCGTAGTTTTGAGAATGCACCTTCTCAAAACACATCCGCCCCCAGTAAACCAGAAAAGGCCCCTGAAGACCAGTCCGCCTTCTGTGGAGGAGTCCGCCACCGCGACCTTGCGCCCATGCGGCCCTCGGCAAAAAGCATCGGACGCGCCGAAGCGCCGCTTCCTGCCGTCGCCCGCAACGGCAAAAACGCCTCGGCCTTTGGGGCCGGGGGGCGCTCTCTGCGGTTCTGCGAAGGAGAACGAGGGGCGTTCCCTTCCCCCGCACACTGCGCCGGCATCGTTACCGCTGCTTCTCTATTTTTGCTCTTCTGCTTTGGCGAGGCCCTCACTCTGGCCGAAGATGATCAGTTCCATCCAGTCCAGGGCGAAGTTCAGGGCGGCCACATCGCCTTCTTCGCTGTCCTGCATGACGGCTTCGCGGCGGGCTGCGTCCACCTCCACGCGGGAAAAGATACGCATGCGCTCGACGAGTTCGCGGAATTTGTCCAGCTGATAGAGGCAGAGCACAGCCATGGTGGTCATGCGCTGCTCCAGGGGTTTGCCCGTGGCGCGCACCATGGCCATAAGGCGCATGTAGCGGTCGTTGGCGGCGTTGTAGGGGGCCAGGCCCTGGTTCTCAAGCCACTGGGCGGCGGTGCGATCCGTGCCCTGGTCAAAGCCGTGGCAGTGGGGTTCGCGCACCACAAAGAAGCGCTCGGCCACGCCGTTCTCGGCCATCTTGGTGCCCCGGCCCAAGGGGTAAAAGCGACAAGCGCCGGGGCGATTGTCGTAGACGGAACAGCCCACGGGGCTCACAAAAGGACAGGGCTCGCCGGGGCCTTCAAGCATGCGCAGCAGGGGCAGGGGAAAGCCCGTGTCGGGGAAGGTGCGCATGCGGGTGAAGGAATTGAGGAAGTTCTCGCTGCCCAGGCCCAGGTGGCGGCGCAGGCGCAGCACGTCGTAAGGGGTCAGGGGCAGGGTCAGTTCCGCACAGCAGCGGTTGAAGCAGGGCACTTCCGGGTTGCAGTCAAAGCAGAACGTCGTGCCGGGGGCCAGTTCAGGCAGATTTTCCATAAACTCGCGGCTGGCGTCGTCAGAAGACATGGTCATGGGGGCTCCTTGCGGTGCGCTGCGCCGCCGGATGGGGTGGGGCTGCCTTTGTGCGGGACAGGGGGCTGCCGGGGGGGATCAGATGACCTTGTTCAGGCCGTATTCGATAATGCCTTCGGCTCCGGCCTGGCGCAGGCGGGGGATGAGGTCACGCACCACGTCGATCTGTACCACGGTTTCCACAGAAAGCCAGCGCGTATCGCGCAAGGGGGCCACGGTGGGGGAGTTGAGGGAAGGCAGCATTTCAAGGATGGCGTCCAGGTTGGCGGCCGGCGCGTTCATTTTGAGGGCCACAAGGTTTTCGGCCCGCAAAGCGCCCTGCAGCAGCAGGTTGAGCTGCTCCACCTTGGCGCGCTTGCGCGGGTCCTGCCAGGCGTCCTTGTTGACGATGAGCACGGGGTAGGAGCGCATGACTTCATCAATGATGCGCAGGCCGTGGGCGCGGATGGTGGTGCCGGTTTCGGTGACCTCCACAATGCCGTCAGCCAGGCCTTCCACCACCTTGGCCTCGGTGGCGCCCCAAGAATAGAAGACTTCCACGTCCACCCCGGCCTTGGTGAAGTAGCGGCGGGTGAGGCCTTCCACTTCAGTGGCGATGCGTTTGCCCGCCAGATCCTGAGGCTTCTGGTAGGGGGAATCGCCGGCCACGGCCAGCACCCAACGGCAGGGGCGGTTGGAGGTTTTGGAGTAGACGAGGTCGGCCACGCGCACCACCTTATCCTCGTGCTCGCGCTCCACCAGCCAGTCCAGGCCGGTGATGCCCGCGTCCAGCACGCCGGCGGCCACATAGCTGCCGATTTCCTGCACGCGGCAGAGAGAGGCGGCGATTTCGGGATCATTAATGTCAGGGAAATAGTTGCGCGTGTGCTTGCGGATTTTCCAGCCCGCGCGTTCAAAAAGATTGATGGTGGCTTCTTCCAGCGAGCCCTTGGGCACGCCGAGCTTGATGATGGGGGTAGTTTCCGCGCTCATGGGCTTGTTTCCTTATCCGCCATAGACTTTTTTGGGGTCAAAGACCTGCGGAGCGCATTCCCGCAGGCGGCCGTCCTTCCATTCCCGGTAGAAGCAGGAGCGCCGCCCCGTGTGGCAGGCCGCGCCGCCCTGCTGCTCCACCAGCAGAAGTACCGTATCATTGTCACAATCCAGCCGCAGGGCGCGCACTTTCTGCACATTGCCGGAGGTGCCGCCCTTGTGCCAGAGTTCCCGGCGGCTGCGGCTCCAGTAATGGGCCTCGCCCGTTTCAAGGGTTTTGCGCCAGGCGTCCTCATTCATGTAGGCCAGCATAAGCACTTCGCCGCTCGCACAGTCCTGGGCAATGGCGGGCACCAGCCCCTTGCTGAAATCAGGGATAAAGTCTGCGTCGGGCGGCAACTGGGGCATGGGGGCGTTCTCCTTATAACCTTGCGTCAATGTAAAACGCTTTATTATAGTCGTTGCACCCGCAAGACGCAAGGGGTTGTGGCGGCCCTTGCGCGCCGCGGCAGACTGTGGCACATTGCTGTGTTAACAGAAACTCCAGAATAAGGCGGACTCGCCGCCGGGAACATACATGTCCGAACCTCACGACATCACAAGCGAAGTACAGCAAACCACGGCGGCGGAACAGCCCAAAGCCGCGCATAAAACAACAGAACATCTTGAGAATATGGAAGAAATCGCCGTCAGCGAGCCTGAAGACGCTCTGCCCGGCGTCACCCTGGACGACCTGCCTGAGGCCGTGCGCGCGGCCTGCGCCCGCGCCGGCTGGCAAAGCCTCATGCCCGTGCAGTGCCTGGCCCTGCCCTATCTGCTGGAAGGTCGGGATATCATGGTGCAATCCCGCACGGGCAGCGGCAAAACCGGCTGCTACCTGCTGCCCATGCTGCCCCGGCTCGCGCCGGAGCTCAAGGCCCCGCAGGCCCTGGTGCTGACCCCCACCAGGGAACTGGCCGTTCAGGTAGAACGCGAAGCCGCCACCATTTTTGAAGGCACGGGCATCCGCACTGCGGCCGTCTACGGCGGCGTGGGCTACAAAAAGCAGATGGACGCCCTGCGCGAAGGCGCACAGCTCATTGTGGGCACGCCGGGCCGTGTGCTGGACCATCTGCTGCGTCGCACTCTGGATCTGGAATCCCTGCGGGAACTGGTCTTTGACGAGGCCGACCGCATGCTCTCCATCGGCTTTTACCCGGACATGAAGGAAATCCAGCGTTACCTGCCCCGCCGACGCATCCACACCTGCCTGTTTTCGGCCACCTATCCGCCGCATGTGCTCAAACTGGCGGAAGAATTTATGGCCGCGCCGTCCATGCTTTCCCTCTCGCAAAAAGAAGTGCACGTGGCCGCGGTGCAGCACCTGTTCTGTCAGGTCAAGCCCATGGATAAAGACCGCGCCCTGGTCCGCCTGCTGGAAACGGAAAACCCCGCTTCAGCTCTTATTTTTTGCAATACCAAGGCCAACGTGCACTATGTGGCCGGCGTGCTGCAGGGCTTTGGCTACAATGCCGACGAGCTTTCGGCCGACCTTGCCCAGGCACGGCGCGAAGAAGTGCTGGAAAAAATCCGCCAGGGTCGCCTGCAGTACCTGGTGGCCACAGACGTAGCCGCGCGCGGCATCGACATTCCCCAGCTCTCGCACGTTTTTCTTTTTGAGCCGCCCGAAGACCATGAAAGCTACATCCACCGCGCCGGGCGCACCGGCCGTGCGGGCGCGGCGGGCACGGTCATCTCTCTGGTGGACGTTATGCAGCGCATGGAGCTGGACCGCATCGCCAAGCACTATAAAATCGGCTTCATGGAGTTGCCCCTGCCCACGGATGAAGACGTGGCACGGGTGGCCGGCGCGCGCCTCACAGCCATTCTGGAGGCCCGCTTCCGCGCCCTCACCGGGCTGGAACGCATGCGCGTGGCCCGCTACGCCCCCCTGGCCCACGAACTGGCCACCCAGAACGACGAAGAAGACAATGCGCTGCTCCTGGCCATGCTGCTGGACGCCTGCCATCAGGAAAGCCTGCTCAACAGCCGCTTTCCCGATCAAAATGCGCCGTCCCGCTCCCGCCAGCGCCCGCATGCGCCCAAACCTTCGCAACGTCAGGAAGACGCCGGGTCCGGCGAGGCCGCCGCACCGGGCACGGGCCGCCGCCGGCGGCGCTCCTCTCGCCGCCGCAAACCGGGCGACGCCCCCGGTACTGAAACCGCCTGAAATCCATGACCGCCACCGAAGTCGCGTCCAGCCCCGCCATCGCTTTTGTTTCCGCCGCCCCCGCCGAGGCGGTGCGCACGGCTCTGGACAATTTTGCGGCCCTGCTGGCGGACGCCGACTTCACGGCGGAGCTGGAGCTCTTACAGGTGAAAAGGCTGCAGGTGCTGCGGCGCAGGCAGATGCTTTTTGAACTGCGCGCCCTGTATATGGCCCTGTGGCGGCTGGCTTTGGGGCGCTCTTTTCCACAGGACGCGGACGCCATGTTCGCCCAATTTCAGCGCGAATACCGCCAGAAGCGCAAAGACCGTCAGTGCGCCGGCCTGCTGACCCGCGCCCGCGAGTACTGGGGCATGCTGGAGCCCCGCGGCGACGCGGACTTCAGTCCTGTGGCCCGGCACATCTGCTCCTTCAGCCCACAGGACGAAAAACAGGCCAGAAACATGACCCTCAAGCTGGTGCTGCACATCCGCCAGCATTACAATTTCATCTTCGCCCGGCTGATCTGAGCCGGCCAAGACCGGGAATCCGCGGACCCATGAACATCGCACATACTGTGGCGTCTCTCGGCGCGCCCGCCGGTACGGGCGTCACCATCGGCAATTTTGATGGACTGCACCTGGGGCATCAGGCCCTTATCCGCCGCACGCTGGAAGTTTGCAGGCAGGACGGGCTTACCCCTGTGGTGCTGACCTTCTGGCCCCACCCCCGGCTGGTGCTCTTTCCCGACCAGGGGCACATGCCCCTGTGCACCAGGCAGGACCGCCTGGACCGGCTGACCCAACTGGGCGTGCCGCAGGTGCTGGAGCTGCCTTTCGACCGCGACCTGGCCGCCCTGGACGCGGCCGCCTTTGTGCGCCGCTATCTGCTGCCCATGAATCTGCGCCGTCTGGTGGTGGGCTATGATTTCTCCCTGGGCCGCAACCGCGGCGGCCATGTGGACGTGCTGCGCAACCTGGGCGCGGAAGCAGGCTTCAGCGTGGAGCAGCTCGCCCCTGTGGTTGTGGACGGCACGGTGGTGAGCTCCACCGCCCTGCGCAGGCTCATCGGCCGGGGCGACGTGCGCGAGGCCGCCGTACTGCTGGGCCGCTGCCACGGCTTCAGCGGGCCCGTGGTTCACGGCGACGGCCGCGGCAAAGGGCTCGGCTTTCCCACCGCCAACCTCCAGTACCCGCAGGTAGTCCTGCCCGCCAGGGGCGTCTACGCCACCCGCGTAACCCTGGAAGGCCGCGTCTGGCCCTCGGTGACCAACGTGGGACACAAGCCCACCTTTGGCCGCAACGAGCTCACGGTGGAGGCTTTTTTATTGGAAAACTGCCCCGACCTCTACGGCCGGACCCTGCGCCTGGATTTTGTGGACCGCCTGCGCGACGAACGCCGCTTTGCCGACGCAGAGGAGCTTAAAGCCCAGATCAATGCGGATGTGGCCGCCGCCCGCCGCACGCTGGCGGCCTGACTTTCCTCTATATTCAGCAACGACCCGTCACCGCCACAAACGGCTTTGCCACATGCTACCCGCTAGCATGACCCACGCCATTTGCGGACTCCTGACAGATGGTTGCACTTGTGTTGACCGACAAGGCATGCTAACATTTTTGCCGTTATTTTTAACAAAGAGGACGATAGCAGCACGCCAACAACCGGCCCCCTGTCCTCGTATATCCTGGGAAGATAACTCGTTGCGCGAAAGAACTCCTCACAAACGGTTCGCATCCATCATCCACATCTTTGATGCGACAAAATTCTCTCTGCAAGGCATTGCAAGCGCAGCGCGCACGGGGACCGCATTTCGCCAAGAGCTGTTTGTTCTTGTAGCTCTGCCGCTGCTTGCCGCGCTGTGCTCCATTCCCGCTGCGGAAATTTTTTTACTGCTGGGCTGCTGGCTTCTGGTTCTTGCTGCTGAGTTGCTGAACACTGCGGTTGAAAATATTTGTAATTTAATCTCTATAGAATACCATCCTATAATTAAAATCATCAAAGACTGTGGGTCAGGCTCTGTATTTATAGCCATAGGAGCAAACATATGTCTGTGGTTTTGGATGCTTTTAAAATAAAATCTAATAAAAATTGTCGTAATTTAGAAATATATATCAAATCGTTGACCATCCTTTTGGGGACCATTGCTATTTTATTCCTGAGTGCATCACTCTGGGTACAGAAAACGTTTGGCGATATAAATATTGAGCAGGCCCTTTGGCATCTTGGGAATGCCGACCTTGTTGCCCTGGGCGTGGCGACCGACTTCACAACTCGCCTGATAAAATTCATAGTATTCTTCATATTTCTATTCTTCATCTTATTTCTAGCTATTTTTTTAAATAAAAAATTATTTCTTTACACAACTAAACTTATTGCAAAAATACGCCGCAAACCTTATGCGCCTCCACAAAGCTATCCACACCGAACGATTACACTCGTACTCTTTTTATCAAGTCTATGCATTTGTATATTTTCACTATATAAAGTTGAAAAACAACTTCACGTATATACGTTCATAAGCAACAACATCGCCAAGAACAACTTTGATGCTATCAGCAAGTATTATTCTATTCCTACAAATACCGACATCATTTTTGAGAAAAAAAACAACCTTGTAATTGTGCTAGCCGAATCCTTTGAAAATACCTTTTCCCACGCAAACGGGCACTCCTACACAAAACAGCTAGACACGTTTCGCGCGCTTTCAACCCATAATGACAACATGCGCAACGTCCACGGGACAGGATGGACCATCGCAGCCCTTACAGGTTGGTTCTTTGGCCTCCCCTTAAAGCCCCCGGCGGGGATCAACGGCAACGGCTATATCAGCACCAAGGGCTTTCTGCCCAATGCGCGTAGCGTTTTCGATATTTTTCGTGATAACGGTTATGAGACTGTGCTCATCTTGGGGTCAGACAAGCACTTTTCTGGACAGGATAAACTGTTTTCAGACCACGGCAAATTTCGGATCCTTGACAAGGCTTACTTTAAGGCTGCAGGCTGGAATCTAGCGGACTATGCTGGCACGGGGTGGGGATTCAGGGACAGCTTTACCCTTGCCCGCGCCAGCGAAGAATATGCACGCTTAAAAGCGGCCGGAAAGCCCTTCGTACTCATCGTTGAAACAATCGACACCCATTCGCCAGACGGCTATTGTCCTGAAGAACACAAAATATATCATGATATTCGTGACGCCTTTGTTGAGACAGACAAGCATCTAGGTGTAGTGTTTCAATAGGTTGTTCACCCTCCCCAAATCGGTAAAGCTGGAGTTAACAGACAACAGCAAACCGAGAGGGGGAAAGGGTGAACAGCCATAAGAATGCCAAACTGACGGTTCGTAGTCGAGAAGAAATGGTGCGCCTAAGAATGCCAAACTGACGGTTCGTAGTCGAGAAGAAATGGTGCGCC
>NZ_SIXC01000014.1 GCF_004309735.1 Desulfovibrio legallii | reverse complement strand
ATTTCCGTGGCCACGTCCACATCGGAAATGCGCGATTCCGCCGCCTGCAGGTTTTCTGCCTGGGTAGTCAGGTTGCTGATGGTGTTTTCCAGCCGGTTCTGCAAAGCGCCCAAATGCGCCCGGATGGCGTCCTTGGAAACCACGGCGTTGTTGATGCCCACCAGAGCGCTCTGGGCCGCATTCTGGGTGGAAACCGTGTAGGCCAAGCTGCCTACGGCGCTGTTGCCCACACCCAGAGCCGAGGCCGTGCTTGTGCCGATCTGGATGTAGTAGTAGTCCTCGTCCGAGTCGTTCATGGTGCCGAAGTGGACCTTCAGCTGGCCCGTGGCTTCCAGGCCGCTGCCGTCGTGCGTGCTGCTGGACAGGCTGCCGTCCAGCAGCTTGATGCCGTTGAAGTCCGTGGCGTTGGCGATTCGGGTAATTTCCGAAGCCATGGCCTGGTACTCCGAGTCGATCATGAGCCGCTGGGTGGAGTCGTAGGTGCCGGTGGCCGCCTGTTCCGCCAGTTCCTTCATGCGGGTCAGCTTTTCGTCGATGACGCCCAGGGCGCCGTCAGCGGTCTGGATAAGGGAAATGGCGTCATTGGCGTTGCGCACGCCCTGCTGCAGGGCGGCGATGTCTGTGCGCATGAGCTCGCGGATGGCAAGGCCGGCGGCGTCGTCCGCCGCGGAGTTGATGCGCAGGCCCGAGGACAGGCGCTGGGTTGAGGTTTGCAGGTTGCTGTAGTGTTCCGTCAGCGTATTGGCCACGTTGGCGGCCATTTGGTTGTGATTGATATACATACATTCCTCCCTGAATGCTGCATGTGCCGGGCGGCGCGAAATGCCGACGCGTCCTTGCGTGCTACCGCCTCTTGCAATCTTATCGGCACGGTCCGGCCGGGGTTTAGCCGGGGGCGGAAAAATTTTCCGGAGGTTCAGGAAGCAGAACGCACAGGGAGGCAGAGCAAAATTTTTTTGCCGCCCGCCAAGCCGCCAGCGGCAAGGGCAGACAAGGCGCTGGACAAGTGTCGCACTTTCTGTTTTTTTGTCGACGGTTCCCACGGCGCGGGCCGATTTCCGGCCAACGGCATCTGAAAGGACAGCCTCCTATGCGCACCACGCTGCACGATTTTCTTACGCGGCTTTTCCCCATCTGTCGGAGCATTACCGGCAACGGCGTCCGGGAGACGCTGCGCCTTATCCAGGAAGAGATCCCTGGGCTCCGCATTCATGAAGTGCCATCGGGCACCAAGGTTTTTGACTGGACCGTGCCCGACGAATGGAACATCACGGACGCCCGCCTTGTGGGGCCCGACGGCGAGGTGGTGGCCGACTTTGCGGACAGCAACCTGCACGTGGTGGGCTATTCCGAACCCGTGGACGCGGTTCTGGATCTGGAAGAACTGCAGGAACACCTGCACTCCCTGCCGGAGCAGCCCGAAGCCATCCCCTACGTCACTTCCTACTATGTGCGCCGCTGGGGTTTCTGCCTGCGGCACAGTCAGCGCCTGCGGTTGCGCCCCGGCAAATACCACGCTGTCATCCATTCCAGCCTGAAGCCGGGTTCGCTGACCTATGCGGACCTGATCCTGCCCGGCCGCAGCCGGAAGGAGATTCTGCTTTCCACCTACGTCTGCCATCCTTCCATGGCCAACAACGAGCTTTCCGGCCCTGTGGTGGCCACGGCCTTGGCCCAGTGGCTGGCCGCCGCGCCGCGCCGCTACACCTACCGCATTGTGTTTGCGCCGGAAACCATCGGCGCCATCACGTATCTGAGTCGGCACTATCAGGCCCTGCGCCGCAACGTGGCGGCGGCCTTTAACCTCACCTGCATGGGGGATGAGCGGGCCTGGTCTTTTGTGCCCAGCCGCAAGGGCGATACCCTGGCGGACAGGGCGGCCCTGCACGTGCTCCGGCATTTTGCGCCGGACTGCAACCGTTATTCGTTCCTGGACCGTTGCAGCGACGAGCGCCAGTATTGCGCCCCGGGCATAGATTTGCCCATGTGCAGCGTCATGCGCAGCAAGTACCACGCCTATCCGGAGTACCACACCTCCCTGGACGACTGCAGCCTGGTGACGGAAAAGGGCTTGCAGGAGAGCTTCGCCATGCTGCGCAGGATTCTGGAAGCCCTGGAAGAAAACGTGGTCTACAAAAATCTGGTGCTCTGTGAGCCGCAGCTGGGCCGCCGGGGGTTGTATCCCACCCTGAGCACGGCTTCCTCCTGTACGGAGGAGGTCAACCTCATGATGGATTTGCTGGCCTATGCCGATGGCCGCCTGAGCCTTCTGGAAGAGGCCGAGTTGGTGGGGAAGGACATTTTTCGCTGTGCCGCCGTTATGCGTCGCCTCAAGGAAAACGGCCTGCTCACCGTCTGCCCCGGTCGACCGCGCGCCGCCAGATCCCCTGCCGCGCCGTCCCTGCCCGAACTGCAGTCCGCCTGACCTCTTAGAGCAGTTTACGAATGAAATGAGTTAATTGCTCTGCAAGGATTTTCTTGAAAATCCTTGCCACGAAATGCGAGAAGGCAGGCTTTTGCCTGCCGTAAGCGAGCATTTCAAGTGTTAAATACTCTAGCGCTGGGCGCACCGCAGTTGCCGCCCCAAACAATAAAAAGCCGCCCCCGGCGTTGAACGCTGTCGGGGGCGGCCTTGTGCGCCTGAGCGGCGGGGACGCTATTGCTTCATCGCGTGGATGAGGTCGGCCAGGCGTTGGGCCTGTTCGGCCAGGTCGGCTACGGCCTTGGCGGCCTCATCCATGGCTTCGGCAGTTTGTCGGGACATTTCGTTGACGGTTTCAATGGAGCGGTTGATTTCTTCGCTGGCGGCGGATTGTTCTTCACTGGCCGCGGCAATGGCGTTCACCTGGTCCACAGTGCTTTCCACCTTTTCCACAATACCGTCCAGGGCCTGGCCGGACTGGTTGGCCAGCTCCGTAGCCTGGTCCACATTGCTCACGGCTTCTTCCATGGCGGCCACGCTTTTGGCCGTGCTTTCCTGAATGGCTGCAATGGCCTTGCCCACGTCGTGGGTGGAGGCCATGGTCTTTTCGGCCAGTTTGCGCACTTCGTCGGCCACCACGGCAAAGCCGCGGCCGGCCTCTCCGGCGCGGGCGGCTTCAATGGCGGCGTTGAGGGCCAGCAGGTTGGTCTGGTCCGCAATGTCCGAGATGACGCTCATGATCTGGTTGATAGACTGGGCGTGGGCATTGAGCTGCCCCATGTCGTCCTTGAGCTTGAGTGAAACCGCGTGCACGTGGCCAATGCTGAGCACGGATTTTTCCACAATATCCGCGCCGGAGCGGGCCTGTTCGCGGGTTTCGGCAGAGGCTGCGGAGGCCTCGGCCGCGTTTTTGGCCACTTCCTGCACGGTGGCGTTCATCTGGTTCATGGCCGTGGCGGCTTCTGCCAGGCGCTGGGCCGACTCCACCGCGCCCCGGTCGGCCTGTTCAATCTGGGCCGAGAGCTGGGTGGAGGCCGAGCTCACCACATGGGCCACTTCTTCCAGCCGGTTAGCGGCCTCCATCAGGGCGGCGCTGCGGGCGCGGGCCTCCGCGCCGGCCTGTTCGGCTTCGGTCTGGGCCGTCTGGGCTGCATGGGCGGCGTTGTCGGCTTCCTGGCTTTTTTGCTGCGCCTCGCGGATCAGGGTCTTGAGCTTACCGACCATGTCGCGCAGGCCTTCTTCCAGCACAGCCACCTCATCCCGGCCCGTGGGGTGGATGTCCACGTCCAGATTGCCGCCGGCCACGGCGCGGGCAAGGCTCGTCACCTGGGCCAGGGGCCTGGTGATGGAGCGCAGCAGCAGCAGAGAAAAGGGAACCACCACCAGCAGCAGTACGGCCAGAAAGCCCAGGCCGTAGGCGCGCACAGTGCTGCTGAAAATGTTGTGCATGGTGTTCCGCAACCGGGTCGCCTCTTTGTCCACATTGTCGATGTACACGCCGGTGCCGAGCCAGTAGGGCGTGCCGGGGACGGCTTCGGCGTAGCCCAGTTTAAAGACGTCGCCTTCGCCGGGTTTGGGGAAGACAAAGTCCACATAGTCGCCGCCCTTGGCAGCGGCTTTGCTCAGTTCCCGCACATAGTAGACGCCGTTTTTGTCTTTGGTCTGGCCCAGATCCTTGCCGATAAGCTGCTTCTGGGTGGGGTGGGCCGCGTTGACCGTGCCCTTGTAGACGTAGAAGTAGCCTGAACCGTCGTCCTCAAAACGGGATTTTTCTACAAAGTCCGTGATAATGCGAAGTTGGGCTGCTTCCGGCAGGCCCTGCGTCAGGGCGGCCAGGCCCTGGGCCGAAGAATGGGTCACGTCCTTGATGCGGGCGCGCTGGGCGTGCAGCAGCTGCTCCCGGCCCAGGCCCGTGCCTTCGTCGATGACCGTTTGCGTCATGCGATAGGAAAGCCCGGCCATGACGAGCAGGAACAGTAAGGTCATGCCCACAAGACAGATGATACGACAAGAGATGGTGTAGTTTCGCAACATGGCGGCAGTCCTCGGCGTGCGGGAGGGGGCGTCCCCGCAACGCAATATGGGGGATGTMTGGTCGCATCGTCCGGCCTGCGGCGCGTCCGTTTTAGGGGGATGACGTCAACAGGCCGGCGGGGGCGCGGCAAGGCGCAAAAGCGACAAGAATCCCAGGGAAATGCCATGCCCGCGGGACTGCGGCACCCCGCCCGAAAGGGCGGTGCATGGCCCGGCGCAAAGCCGGTGACAAAAACGCCGCGAGCGCGGCGTTGCTGGCTGGTGTGGGGCGCGGGGGATGCCCCCGCGCCCCCTTCAGGTATAAGATTTCTTTTCTGATAGCAAGAGCTTGCTTACCCCTGACGCATGCCGGCGATAAGTTCCGTCAGGCGCTGGGCCTGGGCGGCCAGGTCGCTTACGGCTTTGGCCGCTTCGCTCATGGCCTCTGCCGTCTGCTGCGACATGTCGTTGACCTGGGTAAGAGTATGGTTGATTTCTTCGCTGGCGGCGGACTGCTCTTCGCTGGCCGTGGCGATGGCGTTGACCTGGTCTGCCGTGGATTCCACCGTACTGACGATTTCCTGCAGGGCCGCGCCGGACTGGTTGGCGTAGTCCGTGGCGCTGTTGACCTGCTCCACGGCTTTATCCATGCTGTCCAGGCTTTTGGCCGTACTTTCCTGAATGGATTTGATGGCATTGCCCACGTCATTGGTGGAAGCCATGGTCTTTTCGGCCAGTTTGCGCACTTCGTCGGCCACCACGGCAAAGCCGCGGCCGGCCTCTCCGGCGCGGGCGGCTTCAATGGCGGCATTGAGGGCCAGCAGGTTGGTCTGGTCCGCAATGTCCGAGATGACGCCCATGATCCGACTGATGGCCTGGGCGTGTTCGTTAAGTTCCGTCATATCGTCTTTGAGCTCCAGCGAAACCTGGTGCACGGCGTTGATGCTCTGCAGCGAATTTTGGACAATGGACGCGCCGGCCTCGGCTTTGGCCTTGGTTTCGGCCGAGGCGCTGGAGGCAGCGCCGGCATTTTTGGCCACTTCCTGTACGGTGGCGTTCATTTCGTTCATGGCCGTGGCGGCCTCGCCCAGGCGCTGGGAGGTTTCGTGCGCGCCGCGGTCGGATTGCTCGATCTGGGCGGAGAGCTGGGTGGAGGCGGAGCTCACCACCTGTGAAACCTGCTCCAGCTGCGAGGCGGCGTGGAGCATGGCCTCGGTCTTGGCCCGGGCCTCGGCCCCGGCGGCCTCGGCCTGGCGCATGGCCTCGGTGGCTTTTTCAGACTGTTCGCGGGCTTTTTCCGATTCCAGGCGGGCCTGTTCTATATGTTCCTTGAGCGCGTGGACCATTTCCACAATGGCGGCGTACACGCCGCGTTTGGCGCTGCCGTCGTCCACGTTGTAGTCGCCGTCCGCCACGCGCTGGGCAATCTGCTGCAACTCGCCGGGGTCTTTGCCCAGCTGGGCGGCCACGCTCTTGGTCAGCAACCAGGTGACCACAATGCTGATGGCAATGGCCGCCAGCGAAAGCACCACGGAGGTGACCTTGGCGCTGTTGCCCGCGCTGATGGCCTGCTCCACCAGTTTTTTGGAGCTGGCCGTGGTTTGGGCGACGATATCCTCATAAACGGGGATCATGTTGTTGAAAAGGGGGCGGTACTGTTCGGCAAAAATTTTGTAGGCTCCGTCAAAGTCGCCGCCTCGGGCCAGTTGGGTCAGCTCTTTGCGCACCGTGCCCATCCGGGCGGAGGTGGCGTTGATTTTGTCCAGCATCTCTCTGGCTCTGGCTGCGTCCTGCGGAGGGAATGCGTCCAAGGTGTCCAGAAACGCGTCGCCCTTTTTTTTGATCTGGGCCAGGGTGTCGCTGTTGCGTTTGTCGTACTCGCTCACGCGGCTCACGTCCCGTGCCAACAGCATTGCCGAAAGGTTGGTGCGCATGCTCCAGAAGTTGACCTGCATGCCCTGGATGGCCACCACTGAGGGCATGATGTCCGTATCTACCGTGCTTACATTGACGTTCATGCCGGAAATGCTTTTGAAGGCCACGCCGGACATGAGCAAAAGAAGGACAATAATTCCGGAAAATGCAAGTACAAGTTTTGTCGCCAGCCGCATGTGTTATCCCCCCACAGATAGTGATACCGAAGACGTTTTTCCGTTCCTTTGACATGCTCCCGCAAAGAGGCCACAACGGGGTCGGCGCTGTGCAGAGGCGCAGCCGGAGCGTGGCCCGCGTGCTGGGATGTTCGCCGCGTTGCCGGGATGGCCCGCTGTGAACAATCGTTTTGCATTTTTTCGGAATTGTAAGCGCAATCATTAGGGGTAACTGTTTATTTATTTACTTTTTGTGTGTGAAATAAAGTCGATATACGCGAAATGTCGTCAAAATGGCGTGGACGTCGGCCAAGGCCGGCTCGGTGGGTTCGGGCTTGTCAGGCAGGGGGGCTTGCTGGCAGTATCCACATGCGGCCTGTGCGCCGCGTGTGGGATCTGGGTTTTGTGAAAGACTTCGGCGGCTGCGCCGGCGCGGACGCTGCAAAGACGCATGTGCCGGCCGCCCGCGCGGAAGAACGTTGGGCTGGGCGTTTTACTTGCCTTTGGGAAGGAACGTCCCCAAAGGCATTCTGCCCTGGAAGGCAGGAAGGAAATCATGAGCGAGGAAGTTTTGGATTGGAAGGACGGGGTGGCGCGCGTGCTTAATCAGCGTGATCTGTACACCCGCCTGCTGGGCAAATTTATTGAAAATGAAAAGGATACCCCCGCCAGGGTGGCGACGGCCCTGAAAAACGGCCAGGCCGAAGAGGCCCGCATGCTGGTGCACAGCACCAAGGGGGCAGCGGCCAATCTGGGGGCCAAGGCCCTGGCCGCGGCAGCTCTGGAACTGGAAATGACCATCAAGGCCGGGGCCGACCCCCAGCGTGTTTTGAACCACTTTGAGGTCGTGGCCATGGACACCCTGGTGACCATGCACGCTTTTATTACGCAATAGGCGGTTGCGGCCGGCACTGCCCGCCGCGCATTTCGTGCCTCCCATCGGGATACGCTCCGCGTGTGGCCTGAAGGGAGGTTTTTTTGTTCTTTGGCATATTATTAGGTCTGCCAGGCGCATTTCCCGCCCGTGACAGGCCCTTTCCCTGCCACCCTTGAACGCGCTCCTCTCACAAACCGGCGGCGTGCAGGATGTGCCGGCGCAGGTCGCGCACGGCGTCCAGGAGGGCGGGGTAGTCAAAGCGGGTGAACTGGCCGTCTTTATAGAGTATCTCACCGCCCACCATGGTCAGGCGGGTTTCCATGCCGGTGGCGGCGTAGACCAGTTGTGAGATGGGGTTATAGAGGGGTTGCAGGTTGGGGGCGTCCAGGTCCAGGGCCACGCAGTCCGCGGCCATGCCGGGGGCAAGGGCGCCCAGGCGCGGGTCGTGCAGGGCTGCGGCGCCGCCCAGGGTGCCCATGTCCAGCACTTGTGCGGCGGGGAGCAGGGTGGGGTCGTGCCCGGTGAGTTTGTGCAGCAGGGCGGCCCGGCCCATTTCGGTAAACATGTTCAGGCGGTTGTTGCTGGCTGCGCCGTCCGTGCCCAGGCCCACGGACATTTTTCGTTCCAGCATGGCGGCCACGGGGGCCGCGCCCGAAGCCAGCTTCATGTTGGAGGAAGGGTTGTGGGCCACCACAATATTTTTGCGGGCCAGCAGGTCCAGTTCGCGGGGGGTGACGTCCACTACGTGGGCCAGCGTACAGGGCAGATCCAGCAGCCCCAGACTCGCGCAGTAGGCCACAGGCCGCTGGCCCTGTGTGCCCACGCAGATTTGGGTTTCCGTCGGGGTTTCCGCCAGGTGGATGTGCAGGGGCAGGTGCAGCTCCGCGGCCAGATCGCGGCAGGCGGTCAGGATTTCCGGCGTGGTGGTGTAGACGCTGTGCGGGTTTACGGCTACACGCAGCCGGTCGTTGTCCTTGCAGGCTGCGGCCAGGGCGCGAGTGGCCTCCAGTGCGGCCTGGGGGCTCGCGCAGGCTGCGGAGGGAAAAGCAAACACGGCTTCGCCGCCCGTGCAGCGCAGCCCGGCCTCTGCAGCGGCCCGCAGTACGCTTTCTTCAAAAAGGTACATGTCCATGCAGGCCGTGGTGCCGGTGCGCAGCATTTCCGCATAGCCCATAAGGCAGCCCAGGTGGACCATTTCGGCCGTAAGGGTTTGCTCCACGGGAAAGATGCGCTGGTTGAGCCAGTCCATGAGGGGCATATCGTCGGCCAGGCCGCGCAGCAGGGTCATGGCCGCGTGGGTGTGGGCGTTGACCAGGCCCGGCAAAAGGATTGCCCGGCCCAGGTCAAGATCTCGCCGGGGCTGCCAGTGCGGGGCCAGATCTGCGCGCGGGCCCACGGCGGCCACCTGTCCGTGGTCCACGGCCAGAGAGGCGTTTTCCAGCACCCGGCGCTCACTGTCCTGGGTGACGATAATCGCCGCGTGGAGCAGCATGTCGCACTGTTGCATGAGTTCTCCTTGAAATAAGGGCTTAGATCGGGGCGAGTTTAGCGGCTGCCCGGCAGGCTGACAAGGGGCGGGGCGCGGGGCTTGCAAGATTGCGCCGCAACGTATATAGAAATGCGCTGGTATAACGCGCAGACCGCGCCGGGCCTTGCCGCCCTCGCGGGTGCGGCAGCCTTCGGGCCATGGGCCCGTCCACCTATTTGGAGGTGCGTTTTGTTTGAATCCCTAGCGTATGCCATGGGCACGCCCCAGGCCGGCGGCGCTCCCGCCAGCGGTACGGACATGCTGATGCAGTTTTTGCCGCTCATTATCATGTTCGCCATTTTCTGGTTCCTGCTCATCCGTCCGCAGCAAAAGCGGGCCAAGGCGCACAAGCAGATGCTCTCCGAGCTCAAGCGCGGCGACCATGTGATGACCTCCAGCGGTCTGTTGGGACGTATCCTTGAGATCGACGACGAGCAGGTCTTGCTGGAATGCGGCGAGGCCAAGCTGCGTGTTTCGCGCGGCGCCATCGGCGGTCTGCTGTCCGGTAAGGGCGGCAACAAGGACGCAGCCAAAGAAGAAAAGAAGTAGACCGCGGTACGGCGCGCCTCGCGGCCGTGCCGTCCCCTTGGGGCGGCCCCTGTGGTCGCGCGCGGCGGCGCGCATGCCGGGCCCGTGGGCCGGGCCGCAAAGGCTCGGTTCTGGGCCTTTTGCCGTTGGCTGTAAAAGCGCCGCCACGGTCTTTATGTCCTTGAGCGCGCACTGCACTCATGGCGCAACGTTCTCGAGCGGAAGGTGAATGATGGGTCTGCGTTGGCGATTGTCCCTGTCCATTCTGGTATTTGTCCTTGCCCTGGTCTACACCCTGCCCAGCGTGCCCGTGGTGGGGCCCGCGCTGCAGGGCGTGCTGCCCAAGAGCAAAATCAACCTCGGGCTTGACCTCAAGGGCGGCATCCACCTGACCCTGGGGGTGGACGTGGCCAAGGCCGTGAGCAACTCGTTGGCCCTGGCCGGCCAGGATCTGCGCCGCATGGCCCAGGACGAAAAAATTGTGGTGCTGCGCCCCCGCGTGGTGGGCGGCACTTCGCTGGAATTTCTCTTGCCCAGGGCGGAAAACGAACCCGCCCTGCGTGAGCTTCTGGCCAAGCATTTTCCCCAGTTGAGTGTGGGCGAACCCCAAAAGGGCGACGCCGGGCAGCTGCGCTATGTGGCCCATTTTACGGGCGCGGAAGTGAAGCGCCTGGAAGGTCTTGCCCTGGACCAGGCCCTGCGCACCATCCGCAACCGCATTGACCAGTTCGGCGTGGCCGAGCCGGATATCCGCAAACAGGAGGGCAACCGCATTCAGGTGCAGCTGCCCGGCATTTCAGACCCGCGCCGCGCCGTGCAGATCATCGGCCAGACCGCGCACCTGGAATTCCATCTGGTGCGCGAAGATGTGGATCCGGGCAAGGCCGTGCTGCCCCCCGGCGTTATTGTGCTGCCCTTGCTGGAGAAAAACCCTGGGCAGCATCAGCAGCGCGAGGGGCGCATTGCCGTGGAAAAGGACGCCATGCTCACGGGCGAGGACGTGGCCGACGCCAGGCCCGCCTTTGACAACATGAACCAGTCCTATGTGACGCTGACCTTCAACGCCCGCGGCGGCCGCATTTTTGAGCGCGTCACGGGCGAAAGCGTGGGGCGGCGCATGGCCATTGTGCTGGACGGCAAGGTCTATTCCGCCCCGGTCATCCGAGAACGCATCGGCGGCGGCCGGGCCAGCATATCGGGCAGTTTCACCACTGCCGAGGCGCAGGATCTGGCCATCGTGCTGCGCGCGGGCTCCCTGCCAGCGCCTGTCTCTGTGCTGGAAGAGCGCACCGTGGGGCCCTCTTTGGGGCAGGAAGCCATTGACAGCGGCATGCGAGCGGCCATGGTGGGCGCGACCGCCGTGGTGCTGTTCATCGGCGTCTATTACGGCCTGAGCGGCCTCATTGCCGACCTCATGCTCTGCTTTACCATGCTCATCGTCATGGCGGGCATGGGGGCCTTTGGGGCCACCCTGACCCTGCCGGGCATTGCGGGCATTGTGCTGACCATCGGCATGGCAGTGGACGCCAACGTGCTCATCTACGAGCGCATCCGCGAGGAACTACGCCTGGGGCTCACGCCGCTGGCGGCGGTGCGCGCGGGTTTTGACCGCGCGGCCATCTCCATTACGGACTCCAACCTGACGTCCATCATCGTGACCATCATCCTTTACCAGTTTGGCACAGGCCCCATCCGGGGGTTTGCCGTCACGCTGGGGCTGGGCATCATGGCCTCCATGTTCACGGCCATCTTTGTTTCGCGGGCCATTTTTGAAGAATGGGCGCGCCACTGCGGCCCCAAGGGCATCAGCATCTAGCGCCGGGGAGGCAGCGTCATGGGTTTGAGTTTTATCAAGCACGATACCAATATTGACTTTATCGGCTACCGCTACTGGTCCTATGGCATTTCCGTTCTGCTGATTCTGGTGGGGCTGGGCGCGGCCATCTGGGGCAACGGTCTCAAAATGGGCATCGACTTTGCCGGCGGCGTCATCGTGCAGGTGCAGTTTGCCCAGCCGGTGAGCGACGAGGCCCTCAAAACCAGTCTGGACGTGCCGGCCTTGCCCGGCATCACCACCCAGCGCTACGGCGAAGGCGGCCGCGACTATCTGCTGCGCTTCTCCAAAGCCGAAAACGCCGACGCCACGCAGCTGCGCACCACGGTAACCGGTACCCTGGCGGCGGCCTTTCCCGGCAACCCGGCGGAAATCGTCCGCCTGGAAATCGTGGGCCCCAAGGTGGGCGCGGATCTGACCAACAAGGCTTTGAGCGCCCTGTACTATTCCATTCTGCTCATTGCCGTATACATTTCCGGCCGTTTCGAGCAGCGCTGGATGGCCGGCGCGGCTATGGCCGGCGCCCTTTGGGGCGGTATGTATGTGGTGGGGCTTACGGGCCTGAGCATGGGCTGGCTGGTGCTGCTCTCTCTGGGCATCACCATGGGCGTCTGCCTGGCGCTGCGCCTCAACTTTGCCTTGGGCGCGGTGGTGGGCCTGCTGCATGACGTGTTGATCACCGTGGGGCTGCTGGCCCTTATGGGCGTGGAGATCGACCTTAATGTCATGGCCGCCCTGCTGACCCTGGTGGGCTATTCCCTCAACGATACCATCATTGTCTACGACCGCCTGCGAGAGAATCTGCGCGCCGACCCGCACATGGACATGGCGGCTCTGATCAACCGCAGCGTCAACCAGACCCTTTCACGCACCATCCTCACCAGCGGCACCACCTTTCTGGCCACGCTTTCCCTGTTCCTGCTGGGCGGCGGCGTCATCCACGACTTTGCCCTGACTATGCTCATCGGCGTGGTGGTGGGCACGGCTTCGTCCATCTACGTATCCTCCGCCGTGCTGCTGGCCTTGGGCGACACGGCCTTCTACGTCAACCTGGTCCAGAAAAAGGGACAATACGAGCGCCCCGGTGAACACGGCGTGGTGTAGCCTGTAGCCTCTCCTCCGCTACCCGTAAATAAAAACGCTGGGTGCCGCCCATGTCCGGGATACCGGATGTGGGCGGCGCTTTTGTATGTGGCCCCCTGCTTTGTCGGGGGGCCTTCTGTTGCCCGTGACCGGTACGCTCCGGCGCGTTTGCAGTTTTTCTCCACGTGGTCGCGGAGGTTGGCGCTCCCCGTTTCGAGCTTGCCAGGGGCATAACGTCTTTTGCAATGATGGTCTTTGTTAACACTACGGAATAATTCAACAGAGTAATGCCATGGGTTAGAAAATTAGGTATACTAAATGGTTGTTGTAATATTTTTATGCAACATCCTTAATTTTTTAAGATACTACAGCATGCCGCCGGAAACGGGTTTCTAATCTGTTTGCCCCCATGCGTTATCCCGCGCCTTTTGTTGTTTAGCGTTATTGCATTGAATTATGAAGCATCGTCGTTGCAGTATGTTGCCTCTAGCGTTTATTCGTAAAAAATGCCGTAGTTTCGTCGATATCACGACCCAAAAATCCTGCAAGCTCCATACATATAACGAATAATCGTAATGAATATTGCGCTGTTGGGTACATCGGGTTATAATGAACTAATTTCTCCCTGAGCACAAAATCTGGCTTGAAAAAGGCATGATAACAAAATGCCAGAGAATATTCTGGGCACGCACTCCACCCTGCGGGCGTGGGTGAAAAAATAAATTCGCATGTGATATTTTTAACAACATCTGCCATTATTCCGTATGGAAGCTGGGGAATACGCGCATCTATAACATGGAGTCATAGATACGCTTTGCATGTAACAGGAACGTGTCATGGAACTGAAACACCTTAGATATTTTTTAACTGTAGCTGCAGAAAGAAGCGTTTCAAGGGCTTCTTTGCAGCTAAATGTATCGCAGCCGTCAGTGAGTCGCGTAATACATGAATTAGAGGATGAAATAAGCATTCCACTTTTCTATAGAACGTCATCCGGCATGACATTGACTTCTTCTGGTGAAAAATTTTTCATGTATGCTAACAGAGTACTGTCAATAATGAATGAGGCAAAATTTGAAATATGCAAAATTGAGCGTAGCAACAGCATCATAAATGTTGGTTTTTGTTCAAGCATATATATATTTGAAATTATAGAAAAGCTAAAATATGTTGGATACAATGTAAAAAATTTACGCTTTTTTGAGTTCAACTCCATGAAACAAATAGCTGCTGTAAAGGATAAGCTGCTTGATCTTGCTATAATACGATATGCTGATGATTTTTCGTTTCCAGATCTCGAATGTTTACCATTTTTTAATAATGAGATTTTTGCCGTAGTACCGGCATCACACCGGCTTTCTGGAAAAAAATCAATTTATTTGCGTGAGTTGAAAGATGAAAAGTTTGTTGTTCTCAAAAGAGACGTGCACGAAAATATGAATAAGCTCCTTTGTGATGCTTGCGCCGTATCGGGATTCAGCCCAGACATCACATTTTGCGCCAATGGCTTCATGTCGGCACTGGCCACTATCGCCACCGGCGTCTGTGTGGGGCTGCTGCCGCGCAACATCGCCAATGCTGCTATTCCTGGCTACGTCTATCTTCCGATCAATGGCGGAAACTACTGTGTAGAGTCGGCCTGTGTATATAGGCGGAATGAAAAAAATGCCTCAGTTATTGAATTGGCAGAAAAAATTAAGCTCTGCTATTCAAATGAAATTTGTAAACAATGCGAGGGATAAATGCGTTCAATAAAACAAAAAATTATCCTGGTTTCAGGGTTGTGCATGGCGATAATCGCAACGGTGCTTGTTGTCTTTAGTGTATATTCAACAGGTACAACACAGCATATTGTCACGGAAAAAGTTTCTCACATCCTGGAAACAAAAAGCAAAACAGCGCTTACCTATCTTTTGTCATCCTGCGCTGCAACGGTAGAAAAAGCCCTGCAGGACAACCTGGACACGGCCCGCACTACCGGAAAGATTTTTGAAGTATTGCACGCCCAACCGCAAAAAGAGCACCTTCGCGAACTGGTGACCACCATCCTGCGCGCCAACCTGGAAAATAACCCGGCCTATCTCGGTTCTTATTCGGCTTGGGAACCCAATGCCCTGGACGGCAACGACATGGCCTATGCCAACACCACGGCGCACGACGCCAGCGGGCGTTTCATCACTTACTGGAATCGCGATGCCGCAGGCAAAATCAACCGTCAGGCTCTGGTGGATTACGAAAGTCAGGGCACGCATCCCAATGGCGTGCGTAAGGGTGGTTGGTACCTGACCCCCAGGGAGACGGGTAAGGAAAGCGTCCTTGATCCTATCCCCTACACCATTCAGGGCAAGACAGAATGGCTGACCACTATTTCTGTGCCCATCAAGGAAAAAGGCAAATTCCTGGGCGTGTCTGGCACAGACCTGCGGCTGACCTTCCTGCAAAAAATGGCTGAGGAGGTTAATCAAAAAATATATTCAGGCAAAGGTCGGCTGTTGATTATCAGCCATCAGGGCTTGCTGGTGGCGGACAGCGCCAATCCCGGCATGGTGGGCAAGCCGCTGAGCGAGTCTCTGCCCCAAAGTGAAGACATCCTGCGCGACGTGCAGTCGGGCAAAGAAGCCATGCGGGCGGACTCTTCCGGCAAACAGATTTTGGGCTGCGCCCCGGTAGCTTTGGGGCGCTCCGGCAAGTTCTGGTCTGTATTGGTGCAGTTGCCGCGCGAGGTTGTGCTTGCAGATGCCGTGGCCCTGCAAAATGAGCTGGAAGCCCGCGCCAGCACCGATGTCCTGTGGCAGATAACCGTGGGCGCGGTTATTACACTTCTGGGTCTTGCGGTCCTGTGGTACTTTGCAGGAACCCTCACCCGGCCTCTGGTACGGGCCACAGTCTTTGCAGAGCATGTGGCACAGGGGAATTTTGACCAGCAGCTTAATGTGCGTCAGCAGGACGAGATCGGCATCCTGGCTGATGCGTTGCGCACCATGGTAGCAGAACTGCAAGAGATGATCGGTCGGGCTAAAGCCAAGGGCGAAGAAGCCCAGAAGGCTATGGGCGAAGCGCAGCAAGCCATGCGGGAGGCGCAGGAGGCCAAAGCCAGGGCAGAGCACGCCAAGGCCGAAGGCATGTTGGCCGCCGCACGCCAGCTGGAGGGTGTTGTTGAAATTATTACGTCGGCTTCAGAGGAGCTTTCCGCCCAGATTGAGCAGTCCAGCAGGGGAGCTGAAGAGCAGTCCGGTCGCGTGCGGGAAACGGCCACGGCTATGGAAGAAATGAATGCCACAGTGCGCGAGGTGGCGAGCAATGCGCTGCAGGCCGCCAATGCTTCCCATGAAACCAAAGAAAAGGCTCAGGAGGGCGCGGACATAGTCAATAAGGCCGTCAGCGGCATTAAAACGGTGCGTGAGCAGGCCTTGGCTGTTAAAGACGATATGGCCCAGTTGGGCAATCAAGCGGAAGCCATCGGCAAGGTCATGAACGTTATCGCCGATATCGCGGATCAGACCAATCTACTGGCCCTCAACGCGGCCATTGAGGCGGCCCGCGCCGGCGAAGCCGGACGCGGTTTTGCCGTCGTGGCCGACGAAGTGCGCAAACTGGCGGAAAAAACTATGGCCGCCACGCAGGAAGTGGGCGAAGCCATCCACGGTGTGCAGGAAGGCACGCGCAAAAACATCACCAATGTGGAACAGGCCGCCGCAGCTATTGAAAGCGCCACGTCCCTCTCCCTCAAATCCGGAGAATCTTTGCAGCAGATACTGGCTCTGGTGGCCGAGGTCAACGACCAGGTGCAGTCCATAGCCACGGCCAGCGAAGAGCAATCCGCCGCCAGCGACGAGATTAACCATTCCGTGGAACAGGTGTCCACCATCTCGATGCAGACCGCCCAGGCCATGGTGCAGGCAAATCGTGCCGTGGTTGATCTGGCGGAGCAATCGCATGTACTGCAAAGCCTGATTGCCGATATGAAAAAACAGGGCTGATCGCCCAAATCACTTTTGCCGATGGCACAACAGCGTCTGGCAGAAGTACATAATGTACAGCATAGGGAAGCGGGTTGCGGTTACTGCCGTAACCCGCTTCCGCACGTTGGCGTGATCCCCCGTGACTTTTATGCGTGCTACATCAATTTGTATATTTTATACCACATGTTAAAATAGTTGCAGCTACGCTTCCGCTTCCACGACGGGCGTCTGCTGACGCAACAGCCAGGGCATTGCAACGTTACAATGCCCTGGCTGTGGGTTTCTGCCGTGACGCAGGGGACGTGTAAGGAAGTTTTTTTGTAAAAGCCGTGGCGTCAGCCCTGGCTGCGGCGGCGCAGGCGGGCGCGGATATTTTCCACGGCGCCGGGCGCGGCGCGCCAGGCCAGGGGCAGGAAGACCAGGGCAAAGGCCAGGCCCCCGGCGGCCAAAGCCGCGCAGGCGGCCAGGAAAGGATGGAGGGGCACGCGGTTTTGCACGGCGTCGGCGCAGAACCATGCGGCCCCGGCGGCAGGCAGGGAGCAGGCCAGCATGCGCAGGGTCAGGCCCAGAAGCCCGCTGAAGGCGTTGCGTCCTTTACGGCGCGTCCAGATGCCCATGAGCAGCAGCACATAGAGGCTGACGCTGATGCAGGAAAGCGCGGCTATGCCCAGGCCGCCGTGGGGTACGGCCCAGTAACGATAGAGGGGCAGGCAGAGCAGGGTCATGGCCGTGCCGCTGACGGCGGGGGTGAGGGTGTCGCCCTGGGCGTAGTAGCCGCGTACCAGAATGGCATAGATGAGCCAGAAGGGCGTGGCCGTGAGCATGAGCCTGGTCAGGGGCAGGGCGGCCAGGGTTTCTTCCGGGCCGAAGCGTCCGCCCTGAAAAATCACGGTCAGGACGGGCCAGGCCAGGGCCGCGATGCACAGGGCGCAGGGGATGATCAGCATCAGACCGGCGCGCAGGGCCTTGCGCAGCGTGTTGTCAAAGCCGGCCACATCGCCGGCGGCCAGGAGGTTGACCAAAAAGGGATACGAGGCCACGGCCGCCGTCTGTCCCATGAGCCCTACGGGCACCTGGGAAATGCGTCGGGCGTAGCTCAGCAGGCTTACCACGCCGTCGCCGGCCAGGCTGCCGAACACGCGCAGGAACTGCTCGTCCAGCATGATGACGGTCTGGCCCAGCATGAGGGGCAGGGCCGTGAGCAGAAAGCGCCCCAGAAGCGGATGTCGCCAGCGCATATGCAGGTGCAGGCCGTCTTCCCTGGCGACGCGCAGGGGCAGCAGAAATGCGCCGATAAAGGCGCCCAGGGTAGCTCCGGCGCAAAAACCCGTCATGCCGCCCAGCTGGGCCAGCGCGGCGGGCGAAAACAGGGCGCGCAGCAGATCCAGCCGGGCCAGTTGCGGCGCCAGCAACCCGCCGCTGATAATGCAGAGGTTGTAGATGAGCGGGGCCAGGGCCGGCACGCGGAACTGCCGCCGTACAAAGAGCAGGGCCGTGAAGCAGGCCCCACAGAGGAAAAAGATCTGGGCAGGCAAGACAATGCGCATAAAAAAGGCCAGGCGCTCCACCTGCTCCGGGTCAAAGCCCGGGGCCACCAGACGCGCCAGGGGGCGGGCGGCGGTCATGCCCGCCAGGGTCAGCGCCACGGCGGCGGCAGTCATCCAGCAGAAGACACAGGAGAAAAAGCGCCAAGCGTCCTCTTCGTCTTCGCTCAGACGGCGTGTGAACAGGGGGATGATGGTGATGGACATGAACCCGCCGGCCAGCAGGTAGTTGATGATGTCCGGCACCACAAAGGCGGCGAAGTACATGTCCGATTCGCCGCCTGCGCCGAACTGCCAGGAGATGACCTTGTCCCGCACCAGGCCCATAAGCCGGGAAAGAATGCTGGCCACGGCCAGAAGAATGGCCGCCGCGCCCATGCGTTGCTGCGCGCCCAGACGGCTCATGAAGACTTCCTTGTGCGTGAGCGGCGGGTCGGGGTGGGGGTACGGGCGTTGCGCGCGGACGTATCCGAAGCGGTCTTGCGGCGCGCGGTTTTGTCCGCAGGGGTCTTGCCATTGCGGGGTTTGTCTGAACGGGGTTTGCCTGTCCGCACCGTTCGGCCCGCAGGGCCGCGGCGTGCGTCCCGTCCTTGGGGGCGGCTGCGTCCGCGCCGCATGGTGACGCCTTTGGGCAGGGCCAGGGGCAAAAGGCGGATTTCCAGGCGGCCCAGGTTGACTTCGGTCAGCGCCACGTCCACCTGCTGCCCCATGCGCCAGAGCGCGCCGCTGTGTTCGCCCACCAGGGCCATGCGGCGGGCGTCAAACTGGTACCAGTCGCCGCCCAGGTCCTCTACCCGAATCATGCCTTCCACAGGCATCTGCCCCAGTTCCACAAACAGGGCGTGTTCATTGAGGCCGGCCACCACGCCGCTGAAATGTTCGCCCACGCGGGGCAGCAGGGCCAGACAGCCCAGGCGGCGTTCCATTTCACGCTCGCAGGCCAGGGCCGCACGTTCGCTGCGGTTGAGCTGGTCGCCTATGCGCAGCAGTTTTTGCCCGGCGGGCAGGCGGCCCACGTCGTGTCCCAGGGCGTATTTGAGCGCCCGGTGCACCAGCAGGTCGGCATAGCGGCGGATGGGCGAGGTAAAGTGGCAGTAGGCCGCCGAGGCCAGGCCGAAGTGCCCTTCATTGATGGGCTGGTAGCGGGCCTGGGGCATGGCCCGCAGGCAGAGACGGTTGACCAGAAATTCCTGCTCCGTGCCGTGGGCGGCCCGTAAAATGCCCTGCAGCGCGGTTGCCGCAGGCTGCGGCGGCAGGGGCAGGCCCGCGGCTGTGAGCGTGTCAAACAGGCTTTCCAGGCGCTCCGGGTCGGGCTGCGGGTGCACGCGGTAGAGAAAGGGCAGGCCCGCGTCGCGCAGATGCCGGGCCACGGCCTCATTGGCGGCAATCATGAATTCTTCGATCAGCCGGTGGGCGTTGTGGCGTTGCCGGTGCCCCAGCCAGACCACCCGGCCCGCCGCGTCCTGTCGGCTGTCGGCTTCGGGCAGATCGAAATCCAGGCTGCCCCTGGCCTCACGCGCAGCGCGCAGCACGGCAAAAAGCTGAAAGGCTGTTTCCAGCATGTCCAGCACTTCCTGCCCGCGCGGCTGGGCCGCCAGGGCTGCGCGGGCGTCCACGTCCTTGTCCAGCAGGCAGGCCTTGACCTGATCGTAGGTCAGCCGCGCCGCGGAACGCATGACCGCCAGGGCAAAGCGGGCCTGACCCGGTGCGCCGGCAGCGGTAAAGGGAATTTCGGCCAGCACGGCCAAACGGTCCTCGCCGGGGCGCAGGCTGCACAGGCCGTCGCAGAGGGCCGGGGGCAGCATGGGTTCCACCGACCGGGGAAAGTACCATGAATTGCCCCGCGCCAGGGCCTCGGCGTCCAGAGCGCCGACCGCGCCCCGTCCGCGCGGGCGCACATAATGGCTCACGTCGGCAATGGCCACGCGCAGCAGCCAGCCGCCGCCGGGGCGGGGAGACACCTGCACGGCGTCGTCAAAGTCGCGGGCGTCCGCGCCGTCAATGGTGACCATGGGCAGGCCGCGCAGGTCTTCACGCCCTTCCAGATCCTGCGCTGTGGGGCCACTCGGCAGGGCGGCGGCCTCGTCCAGGGCGGCGGGCGGAAAGTCCCGCGGGGCCTGATGGTTGATCTTGACCAAGGCCTCCTGCACGTCCACGGTGTCTTCCTGTCCATAATCGCCCAAAAGTCGCGCGGCCCAGAGGTCGGCGGCGAGCGGCTCCAGCGGGGCCAGCAGAACCAGGGCGCCCGTGGCAGGGGGGGCGGCGTCCGGCGGCAGCTCCACGCTGAATTCTACAGGCAGGCGGGCGTCGGCCGGACTGCAGAGCAGACGGCTGCCCGTGCGCCAGCGCACGTGGGCGGGCACTTCCTTCAGGCCGCGTTCCAGCACTTCCAGCACGCGCCCCGTGCCCCCGCGCGCGTTGCCGGGGGTGAGCGCCGCGCGCACCGTATCCTGATGCCAGGCCCCGGCTGTGGCTTCGGGGGGGATGTAAATTTCAGACGGCACACGGCCGTTGGCAGGGTCGCGCTGCGGGCTGACCAGGCCGCCGCCGTTACGCAGGGCGCTGAAGCGGCCAATCACGGTGCGCAGGCTTTGGGGCTGCGCCCAGAGGCCGCCGGGCAGGCGGATCAGCCGGCCCTGGTCGGCCAGGTTTTCCAGCAGGTCAAGCAGATTTTTTTTGGAGCGACGGGGCAGGCGCAGCACGCGCAGCAAATCGTCCAGGCGCATGGGCCGGGCCTGGGCAGCAAAGGTCTGCTCCAGTTGTGCGGCGTGGGGCAGGGCTGCCGGAAGACCGCGGTTGGAGGGGTTTTTTTTCATGTACTATCCGTGGGAGCACGAAACGGGGGCAAAAGGCCAGGCCTTTCACCCCCGCAGCAAAACTCTTAAGGCGCGTTATGCGCTCACTCGCGGTTGCCGCCAAAGAGGCGCAACATCATGAGGAAAAGGTTGATAAAGTCAAGGTACAGGGTCAGCGCGCCCAAAATGGCTCCCCGGCGCACGGCGGTGCCGTCTTCCAGGGGGGCGGCGGTGCCGAACTGGCGCAGCTTCTGCGTGTCATAGGCGGTAAGGCCGGTGAAGATGAGCACGCCGATGCAGCTGATGATCAGGTCCATCATGGTGCTGCGCAGGAACAAATTGACCAGCATGGCAATGACCAGGCCGATCAGCCCCATGAACAGAAAGCTGCCCATGGAGGTGAGGTCGCGTTTGGTCACAGTGCCGTAAACGCTCATGGCCAAAAAGGTGCCTGTGGTCACCAGAAAGGCGTTGGCGATGGAGGCAATGGGGTAGACCACGAAGATGGACGAAAGCGTGGCCCCGGTCACGGCTGAATAGAGCAGGAACAGGCTTGTGGCCGTGCCTGCGGACATCTTGTGCACTGCCGCCGAAAGGGCGATGACCAGGCCGAACTGGGCCACCAGCAGCAAAATCATGATCAGGGTGTTGCCGAAGAGAACCGCCTGCACCGCCGGCGAGGTGGCTACAGCGTAAGCCACCACAGTGGTCAGAGCCAGACCGGCGGTCATCCACTGGTAGACCTGACGCATGTAGAGGGAAGCGACACTGCTGACGCCGCTCTGGGCGACACTGCGGGTATTGATGGACATCATATCCTCCGAAAAGGGTTGGAAACGCAAACCGGACGCCCCCCGCGCGGGCAAACGCGCCCGTGTGCGGCGGAATTTTCCGCAGGGTTTCATGTTCTGTATATATGACTTGTGCCGCAATTAGCAAGTGCTTTGCGCCAACGGCCCCGCGCCGGGGCGGGGCTGCGCCGCCCGTGCCGCGCCTTTGCAGTGCCCGCGAACGCTTGCGGGCGGCAACGGCCCCGTGCTACCCATGACGCACGCCCGCGCTGCGGGCGCAGATGCCCCAACAGAAAAACCAAGGAGTGGATATGCGCAGAATTTTTTCCGGCACGACGTTKCGCCGCATGGTGCTCGCAGTGTGCTTTTCATTGCTGACGGCGGGCTTTGGCCTGAACGCCGCGTCCCCGGCGCGGGCGGCGGCCCCGGACCCCACGGTGCGGCTGGAAACCAGCATGGGCGACATTGTGCTGCGCCTGGACGCCCGCAAGGCCCCCATCAGCACGGCCAACTTTGTGCAGTATGTGAAGTCGGGTTTCTATGACGGCACGGTCTTTCACCGCGTCATCAAAAACTTCATGATCCAGGGCGGCGGCCTTACCCCGGACCTGAAACAGAAAGAAGCCCGCACGCCCATCCGCAATGAGGCGGACAACGGTCTGAAAAACAAAAAATACACCATCGCCATGGCCCGCACCGGCGAACCCCACTCGGCCACGGCCCAGTTCTTTATCAATGTGAAGGACAACGCCTTCCTGGACTTCAAGAACCAGACCGCCCAGGGCTGGGGCTACGCGGTGTTTGGCAAGGTCATCAAGGGCCAGGACGTGGTGGATAAAATCGCCGCCGTAAGCACCGGACGCAAGGGCTATTACGACGACGTGCCCGCGCAGACCATTCTCATCAAAAAAGCCGAAGTTGTGGAATAGGCGGGTGCGTAAGCCGAAGCCCGCTGTGGAGGCACAAGCGTGGCTTCAGCCGTTACGACGCAGGAAGTTACGGGCAAAGACAACAGTGCTGGCTGCAGGTGAAGGCTGCGCCACAGGGCCGGGCCTTTGCGGTCCGGCCCCTTCCCCGGACTCAGCGCGCCTCTTTGCCGCGTACGGCGGCCCCAAAGCGGCGTTCCTCCTGCAGGGTCACGCCCGCGCCTGTGACCAGGGCCGCCGTGGCGGCCAGGGTGTAGCAGGGCCAGAGCGGCAGACGCTCCACCCCGGCCATGATGACCACGGCAAAGGCAATGCAGCCGAACCAGCCCGCCATAAAGCCCCGCATGATGCGCACCACGGCCGTTGGGCCGCCGGAAGCGTGCACAAAGGGCACGATGGCGCAGATCATGACCGGAAAAAACATGAGCACGCCGCTCCAGCCCGGACCGAGCCGTTGCGCGGCGGCCGTGACGCCCAGCACCAGCGCCGCCCCCCAGGCCATTTGCAGAGGCAAGCGCAGCCGGGCGGCCAAAGGGTGCGGCGGGGGCGGCGGCCCCTGCGGCGCGGCCGGCAGCAGAGCCAGAATGCCCACCGGCATGGCCAGCGCCAAAACCACCGCCAGCCACGGCGCGTGCGGCAAACCCAACACCAGCCAACCCGTGACGAAAAAACCTGCCAGTGAAAGGGGCAAAGCCCCAAACCAGGGCAGCCCCCAAACGGCCAGCCAAGGATACGCCAGCGCCGTGGCCGCGCAGGCCACTACCCCCAGTAAGGTGTTGTAGGAGGCCGCCGCTGCAAAGGCCGGGCCCTGCTCCAGGGTCAAAAAAAACGACGTGGGCCCGGAAATAAGTGGCAGGCCCGCCACCGCCCCACCCAGAAATGTTCCCCAGCGCCGCGTTACCCCGGCACATAACAGAATTAACAACGGCGTAAGCAGAATTTTGAGCAGCATGCGGGCTCCTTGGCAAGGGAAAGGGCGGCGACGGGGGGAAAACTTTTGCGCGAACGCCTTGCCCCCGCGCTCCTGTCCTTCAAAAAGACGTTTTTCCTGGGCGGCACACGCGGCAAGTCCTCCAGAGTCAGGGCAATTGCAGCGTTGCCAGGCTCTATCCCAGCAGCCGCAGCAGATCCTTCCCCCAGAACAGCCACCCAACGGCCAGCACGCCGGTCAGGAACAGATACTCTCCCAGACTGCCTGTGGCGCAGAGCTTGAGAGAGAGTTTGTGTTTGCGTGAAAAGGGCGTCAGGGGCACGCCCGCCGGGGTCAGCATATCCAGCAGCACATGGCTCAGGCCGCCAAAGCACAGGCCCAGCAACACGGGGCGCAGGGCCGCCGGCAGTGTGGGCAGCACAGCGGGCAGCAGGGCCAGGGCGCAGCCCAGCAGCCACCAGCCCAGCCAGTGGGTGGTGCCCCGGTGCACAGCGTTGAAGATTCTTTGTCGTCCCCGCCTAGTGGACGCCAGGCGGGCCATGCTCTGGTCCAGCACGTCGGGCAGGATGGCCCCGGCGCAGGCGGCGGCCACTCCCGGCAAGGGGAAATGCAGGGCCACGGCCGCCAGCACGGCCGTGGCCTCGTGAGTAATCCACTTCATAGGAGCCCGAGAGGGGTTAAAAACGTACGGCGCGCGCAGCCTCCAGGGCCTTGTCAAAGTCCGCGTCCGTATGGGCAAAGGAAACCATGCCCGTCTCAAAGCCCGACGGGGCCAGGTAGATGCCCTGATGGCGCATCTGCTTGTAAAAGGTGGTGAACAGGGCCTGGTTGCAGGCCTGGGCGTCGGCAAAGCAGGTGACTTCACGTTCGCTGAAATAAGGGCAGAACATGGAGGCGATGGTGGGCACCTGGATGGGCACGCTTTTGGCGGCCAGGATGCGCTGCAGTTCATGGGCAAAGGCGGCGGTGCGGGCTTCCAGTGCGGCGTAGTCGGCGGTTTTGAGCAGGCGCAGGGTGGCCAGCCCGGCGGCCATAGCCAAGGGGTTGCCGGAAAGCGTGCCCGCCTGGTAGACGCCGCCGCTGGGCGCGATCTGTTCCATGTACCGGCGCTTGCCGCCAAAGGCCCCCACAGGCAGGCCGCCGCCGATGATTTTGCCGAAGGTGGTCAGGTCCGGGTCCAGGTGGAAGCGGGCCTGTGCTCCTCCGTAGGCCAGGCGGAAGCCGGTGATGACCTCGTCCAGGATGAGCAGACTGCCGTGCTCGCGGGTCAGAGCGCGCAGGCCTTCCAGAAAACCGGGCTTGGGCAGGACCAGACCCATGTTGGCGGCCACGGGCTCCACAATGACGGCGGCAATCTGCTCGCCGTGGGCGGCAAAGCAGGCCTGGGCGGCTGCGAGGTCGTTGTAGGGGGCCAGCAGGGTGTCGGCCACCACGGCCGCGGGCACGCCGGGCGTGCCGGGGATGGCAAAGGTGGCCAGGCCGGAGCCGGCGGCGGCCAGGAAGGGGTCGGCGTGCCCGTGGTAGCAGCCCACAAATTTGAGCACCTTGTCCCTGCCGGTGGCGGCACGGGCCAGGCGCAGGGCGCTCATGGTGGCCTCGGTGCCGGAATTGACCATGCGGACCATCTCCAGGCTGGGCATGGCGGCGGTCACGGCTTCGGCCAGCAGCACCTCATCGGGGCAAGGCGCGCCGTAACTGGTGCCGCGTCCTGCGGCAGCGCGCACGGCTTCGGTCACCGAGGGCTCGTCGTGGCCCAGGATCATGGGTCCCCAGGAGAGGACAAAATCGATAAACTGGCGGCCGTCCACGTCGGTGAGGCGGCAGCCGTGGGCTTCGGCGATGAACAGGGGGAGGCTGTCCACATTGTGGCAGGCGCGCACGGGGCTGTTGACCCCGCCGGGGATGACGGCGCAGGCGCGCCGCCACAGTTCTTGGGAGCGTTGGTCCATGAGGGATTCCTTTCAGGCAAAGTAGGTCATGGAAATTTTTTTGAGTTCTTTAAGGCTGCGCAGGATGGCGTGCTCCCGCAGGGGGGTATCGCGCATGAGTTCTTCCACCACCTGCAGGCATTCGGCCTCGCTACGGCCGTGGACCATGGTGTAGAGCTCGTAGGGCCAGTCGGGCGCGGCGCTGGGCCGGTAGTAGGCGTGGGAGACGTGGGGGTGTCGGGCCACAGTCTGACCGCAGGCGTCCACGGCATCGGGGTGGATTTTCCAGGCCACCATGGCGTTGTGGGTCCAGCCGGTTTTCTGGTGCTTGATGCTGGCGCCGAAGCGACGGATAGCTCCGCTTTTTTTGAGGCGGGCGAGCAGCTCCAGCACGGCCGCTTCACTCAGGCCGGCCTCGCGGCCCATATCGGCATAGGGGGTCAGGCTGTCCGGCAGGTCGGCCTGCACGATGCGCAGCACGCTGTATTCCGCCGGGGTGAACTGCTGGGCCATGTGGCTGCTCCATCCTGAGGGGGATAAAAGGGCTTGGCTTTTTTGCAGCGCCTTGCGGGCAGCGGCCGCGTGCGGTGGCCGTTGCCCGTAAGGCGCTGCGTCAGCGGGAAAAGGAGCGGGCAAAAAGGTTCTGGATGGCCACGCGGCCGTTGTCTTCCAGAAAGCGGGTGCCGGTGGCGGCAAAGTGGGCGCACTCAACGACGGGGTCCGTCGCGGCGGTCCAGTGGTCTTTTTGCCAGACAAACCAGGAATTTTTGGGCTGGTCAAAGACCAGCAGGGGTTTGTTGCAGATTTTGGCGAATTCCGCCCCCCAGCCCGTGCCGCCCTTGACGGTGCCGTCGGGCTGCACGGCGCCCACCACCACGATCTGGTCGCCGCTGCTCACCTGCCAGCAGATGGACTGCAAAACTTTGCGGAACAGGGGCGCGCGCGTGTACTCGCGGCTCATGAGGCGGGAGACGTAGGTCAGGCTGACGTCCTTGAGGGCCAGCTCTTCGGACGTCAGCACGCGCACGCCGCGGCTACGTTCGATCTGGTGGCCTTCAAAGCTGTAGTTCACCTCTTCCATGCCCCAGCTTTCGGCCAGGGCCCCGAAAAACTGTTCGGTTCCCGCGGCGCCGCCGCTGTAGAGCACACAATGTTTGGGGTTGAGCATGCGGGCCTCCTCGGAGGGTGGTTGTGCCGGCCCGGAAGGGCGCGGTAAAAACGTATGGGGATATCTTCGCAAAAAAAGCGCCCTTGGGCAAGGCGGGGCGGGCAACGCGGCAAAAAATCACGCCCCGCGGCGGCGGGGCGTTGCGGCGGCCGAAGCCGGAAGCAGGGTGGGAAGCGGCGGTGTGCGCCAGGCAAGGTGGGGCGGCGACAACCGGGGGTGCGCCATAAAAAATGCGGCGTGAACGCGGGGGGTCGTTTCCGGCGAACGCGGTGAGGCGGGCTGGCGACAACCGGGATGTGACAGTCGGTACGTAGCCTGCCCGCCGCGGTCAAAGGGCTGTGCAGGTGCAAGCCTGCGGGGGGACGCAACGCGACAAAAAACGCCCCCGCAAAGAGGGCGTTGTTCTGCCTGTGCGGGTTCTAGTAGCGGGGCTGGCGGGGCGCCCGGGGTTTTGCTTCATTGACGCGCAGCGTACGGCCGCCGAAGCTGAAGTTATCCAGCGCTTCGATGGCGGAATCGGCTTCGCCGTCTTCCATTTCCACAAAACCAAAGCCGCGGGCACGGCCGGTATCCCTGTCGCTGATGAGTTTGACGGACAGAACGTTGCCGTATTCGGCAAAAAGATCCTGAACCTGTTCTTCAGTGGCGGACCAGGGAAGGTTCCCGACATAGATGGACTTGGACATGAAACACCCTCGCAAAAAAAACAATCTTCCCGCGCGATATTCCGGCAAAACGTATCACCGGCACGCGGCCCTTGGTGTAACCAAAGCACGCTTTTGCGGGATTGTCAATGAAAGCACAAAAAAAGTTAGCATTGCGCGCTTTTTTGCGCGATGCCGCACGCTACCCCAGAAAGCTGTATGAGACCAAAAGTTAACATTAAAATTAGTTATATTAAATAATTATATTAATAAATGGCGCTCGGTGCAGCTTGTGGTGAAAAAAATGACAATACGGTGTTGCATAAAAACAGAGCTTTTTCCTTGGAAAATATAAGTGCTACTAGAGTGTTTGAATATTCAATTAGGGGGCAGCACGCAGGCACTGCACCAGAGGCATGCTGCGCGCTGTGCAGAAAAAAGCCCCGGACGGGCAGGCGTCCGGGGCTCATGAAAAAAATTGGAACTCGCTGGGGGGAGGGGCCTACGCCCCGCCTTCCGAAGGGGGCGGGGTCCAGTCCGGAGAGATGTCTTCAAAGGAAGTGTAAGGCGAGATGTACATGAGCTCGGCCACGCCCACCGGGCCGTTGCGCTGCTTGCCGATGATGATTTCGGCCAGCCCCTGGGGCGGGCGTTCGGCGGGCTTCTGAAACTTGTAGACGTCGTCGCGGTACACAAACATGATCACGTCCGCGTCCTGTTCAATAGCGCCGGACTCGCGCAGGTCCGAGAGCATGGGGCGTTTGTCGCCGCGTTCTTCCACCTTGCGGTTGAGCTGGGCCAGGGCCACCACGGGGACGTTGAGTTCCTTGGCCAAGCCCTTGAGGGAGCGGGAGATGTCCGAAATTTCCAGTTCGCGCGAATCCGTGCGGCGGCTGGTGCGCATGAGCTGCAGATAGTCCACCACAATGAGGCCCAGGCCTTTTTCCGCCTTGAGGCGGCGGGCGCGGGCGCGCAGTTCCAGGGTGCTCAGGGCCGGGGTGTCGTCGATATAGATGGGCGCGCGGGCCACTACGTCCGCCGCCTCGTAAAGGCGCTGCCAGTCTTCATCTGTAAGCAGGGAGGGCCGCCGCAGTTTGGAAAGGTCCACCTTGCCCCACACGGCCAGCATGCGCTGGATGAGCTGTTCCTTGCTCATCTCCAGAGAAAAAACGGCCACAGACACGCCCTGGCGCACGGCCGCGTGCAGGGCCATGCACATGGAAAAGGCCGTCTTGCCCATGCTGGGCCGGGCCGCCACAATGATCAGGTCCGAGGGCTGCAGCCCCGCCGTGAGCTTGTCCAGGCGGGTGTAGCCCGTGGTGACGCCGGTGATGACGTCGCGGGCATCGGCCAGTTTGGAAAGGTTGTCGAAGACCTTGTCCAGCAGTTCGCGGGTGGGGGTAAAGTCGCGCCCTACCGTGCGCTGCGAAATGGCAAAGACTGCCTGCTCCGAGGAATCCAGCAGGTCGCCTACCTCGCGGGAGGCGTCGTAGCAGTTGGCAATGATGCGGGAGCAGGCTTCAATGAGCCCGCGCTGCAGCGCTTTGTCCCGCACAATGGTGGCGTAGTATTCCGCATTGGCGCCGGAAACCACGGCCTGGGCCAGCTCACCCAGATACACGGCCCCGCCGGCGTCTTCCAGCCGGTTGCCGTTTTTGAGCTGTTCCGCCGTAGAAAGCAGGTCGATGGGCGCGGATTTGCGGTAGAGGTCCAGAATGGCCTGAAAAATGATCGCGTGCGCCGGCAGGTAGAAGTCTTCCGGGGCCAGTTGGCCCACCAGAATGTGCAAAAGCTGCGGCCGCAGCAAGATGCCGCCCAACACGGCCTGTTCCGCCTCTACGCTGTGGGGCGGTACGCGGCGCACCATATCCTGCTGGGCGCGTTCCACCGTGCGGTTGACGCGGGGCTGCTCACGCGCGGGGGCGCCCCCCGGCAACGACGTGCCCCCGGCCTGGGGGCCGGGGGCACTATTCATATTATCATAAGAGCCGGACACGCCGCACCCTTATTGGGCGGCGGAAGCGTCCGCAGAGGCTTCGTCGGTGTCAGCGGCAGGTTCGGCGGGTTCTTCCTCCACCTCGGGCTGGTGGTCGGAGATAACCTTCACCGGCACCACGGCGATGACGCTGGCGTGCAGGCGCACGCGCACGGGATGCTCGCCCAGGGTGCGGATGGGCGCGTCCATAAGAATGCGGCGGCGGTCCACTTCCACGCCAAGGGCGGACAGAGCGTCGCCGATGATGGTGGAGGTCACCGAGCCGTAGAGCTTGTCGTTGTCGCCCACATGCATGGGAATGACCACGTCCAGGGCTTCCAGACGGGCCTGCAGGCCTTGCGCATCGGCGCGCAGGGCGTCCATACGGGCCTGCAGCTTTTTGCGTTCCTGCTCAAAAACTTTGAGGTTAGCCGGAGAAGCCACCATGGCCAGGCCCTGGGGCAGCAGAAAATTGCGGCCGTAACCGGGCTTGACTTCAACCACGTCGCCAAGGTTGCCGAGATTTTCCACGTCGGCGCGAAGAATAAGTTTCATGTGCGCCTCCTTAGATGGTGCTCTTTTTCTTGACGCCGGAATCGTGCGTGGCGGTGTAGATGAGCAGGGCCATCTGGCGGGCGCGCTTGATTTCGCGGGTCAGCAGACGCTGATGGTGGGCGCAGGTGCCCGTGATGCGCCGGGCGATGATCTTGCCGCGCTCTGTAATGAAGTCGCGCAGGACGTCGGGGCGCTTGTAGTCCAGGGGCAGTTCTTTGTCGGCGCAAAAGCGGCAGAACTTGCGGCGCGGGGCGAATCTCTTTTTAAAAGCCATTTAGGCAACCTCCCCGGCCTCTTCTTCGGCCAGCTTGACGGTCACGAACTTGAAGATGCCGTCGGTGATGCGCACGTTGCGTTCCAGCTCGGCCACCAGCGCGGCCGGGCCTTCATACTCCATACGCACATAGTAGCCGCGCATAAGTTTGCGCACGGGGTAGGCCAGGTCGCGCATGCCCCAGTGGTCCATGTTCGTGATGACGCCCTGTTCGCGTTCCACCACCGCGGTCAACGTGCTGAGCACGCCTTCGCGGTTTTCGGCGGAAAGCTCCGGCGAAAGGAGCAGCAGGGTTTCAAATTTCCGCATTCTGATTCTCCTTATGGATTGGCAGCCCGCGCCGCAGGGCGCGAGCAAGGAACGAATTTTGTACAACCCCTTTGCGCGCGCTGTCAAGGGGAAAAGCCGCCTCAGACATACAGGCGGGGATTGGTGGCCCCCAGCAGGCAGAGCACCTCATACGAAATGGTGCCCAGGGTATCGGCCAGATCCTGCACCGTCACGGGCTGCTGGCCCGGCTGCGTCGGTCCGCCCACCAGCCATGCCGTGTCGCCTTCACGCACCTGGGGCAGATCGGTCACGTCGGCCATAATCATGCCCATGCAGACCCGGCCCACCTGCGACACCCGACGGCCGTTGATGCACAGAGCCGCACGGGTAGAAAGCGCCCTCGCAAAGCCTGTGGCGTAGCCAATGCCCACCACGGCCACGGCGGTGGGCTGTTCCGCTGTGAACAGGCGGCCGTACGAAACGCTCTGGCCCGCTTCCAGCCGCCGCACCTGGATGACCGGCGCGCTCACGCTCATGGCCCATTCCAGGCCCAGCGCCGCGCCTTTGTCTTCCCAGGCTGTGCCCGCAAAGGGATTGCCGCCGTACAGGGCGATGCCCGGCCGGCACACGTCGTAATGGGCTTCGGGCCAGGCGATGGTGGCCGCTGAATTGGCCAGGGAACGCTCCATGCCGGGAAAAGCGTCCCCAAGTGTGGCCGTCATGGCTGCAAAGCGTTTCATCTGCCCGCGCGTGTAGTCCTCCTGTCCCGGCGTATCCGCACAGGAAAGGTGTGAAAGCGCCATCACCGGCGCGATTCCCTGGATGTTCCGCAGTCGTTCCACAGCCTGGGGCAGCTCTTCCTGCGTAAAACCCAGGCGGCCCATGCCCGTCTCGCATTTGACCGCCACGTGCAGCGTGCGCCCCGCGTGGCAGTGGGCAGAAGCCTTGTCCAAAGCCGCAAAACTGCCCACTACGGGGATCAGATCCTGCGCTGCCGCGCCCTGCCAGTCCACGCCGTCCAACGCGCCCAGCAGAACCACAATCTTCTGGCGCAGACCAGCTTCGCGCAGGGCCATGCCTTCGGCCACCGTGCCCACGGCAAAGCGTCGGGCCCCGGCTTCGGCCAGCGCCCGGGCCACGGGCACCAGACCGTGCCCGTAAGCGTCGGATTTGATCACCGGCATGAGCGCGGCGGGCTCGCCCAGCCGGGCAAAGTTGCGCCGCAGGGCCCCCAGGTCCACATGGCATACGGAAGGGGAAAAAGTACACTCGCTCATACGTGTTCCTTCAGAATATGCATCCTTAAGGTAAAGAAGAGGCCCACACCGGAGCGTGCTCCTGAAAAACGGCGCGCGCCTCTGTGCCGGCTCTCCGTTTGTACCGCGAAACCGCGAAACCGGAACGTGGAGCGGTATTCTACCCCCATTGCCCCACAGGCACAAGAAGGAGCCCTTGCCAGGCCCCGGCCTTTGCGGCTACCTTAGTCCCATGACGCACCCCACCTTTACCCTGGAACACACGGACGGCGCGGCCCGTGCGGGCCTGTTGCACACGGCCCACGGCCCGGTGCCTACCCCCATCTTCATGCCTGTGGGTACGGTGGGCTCGGTCAAGGCCCTGGCCCCGGACGATCTGCTGGCCATCGGCGCGCCCATCATCCTCGGCAACACTTACCACCTCTATCTGCGCCCCGGTCATGAGCTGGTGGCCCGTCGCGGCGGCCTGCACAACTTTGCCGCCTGGCCCGGGTCAATTCTTACGGACAGCGGCGGCTTTCAGGTCTTCAGCCTCAGTTCCCTGCGCAAAATCCACGAAGAGGGCGTGGAGTTCCGCTCCCATCTGGACGGCTCCCGTCACCTTTTTACCCCGGAAAAAGTTCTGGAAATCCAGCGCGCGCTTAATTCCGACATCATGATGGTTCTGGACGAGTGCGTGCCCTTTGGCGCGGACTATGACTATACCGAGCGCTCTTTGGCCCTGACTACCCGCTGGGCCCGCCGGGCCCGCGTCGCCTACCCGGCGGGCACGGCCCGCAATCTGCTCTTTGGCATTGTGCAGGGCGGCTTTTTCAAAGACCTGCGCCGGCGCTCGGCCGAAGAAATCTGCGCCCAGGATTTCGACGGCTTTGCCATCGGCGGCCTCTCCGTGGGTGAACCCAAACCGCAGATGTACGATCTGCTCTACCATACGGCCCCCCTCCTGCCGCAGGACAAGCCCCGTTACCTCATGGGCGTGGGCACCCCTCTGGACATCGTCACCGGCATCCACGCCGGCGTGGACATGTTCGACTGCGTGCTGCCTACCCGCAATGCCCGCAACGGCACGCTCTACACCTCTTACGGCAAGGTCAACATCAAACGCCGTCAGTACGCCGAAGACGACCGCCCCCTGGACCCCCGCTGCCGCTGCTACACCTGCCGCACCTTTACCCGCGCCTATCTGCGTCACCTCTTCGCCAGTCAGGAGTTGCTGGCCTTTCGCCTCAATTCCCTGCACAACCTGACTTATTTTCTGGATCTGGTCCGCGGCGCGCGCGAGGCCATCCTTCAGAATCGCTACGGGGATTATCTGGCCCGCATCGCCGCCCTCTACCCCGACGAAGCCGCCCGCGCCGCAGGCGCGTAGGGGGCAGGGCCTGGGGAAGTTTTTTTGTGTGGTATCCCCATGGGGACCGGGCGGCGCCGTCTGCCGGGGGCCGGTGCCGGCGGCATGCCGGAACTCTCCTGCCTGGGCGTCGGGGCAAACGGTTCCCCTGTGAGGGCAGGGCAGGGCCGCGCGGTTGACACCCCTGCCGCGGCATTGGTACAAGCACGCACTTTGCAGGCGGCCCGTCGTCTTGCCTCGCCAGAGGAAAAGGCATATGGTGCCAAAGCGTGCGCCGCTTGCGGCCTCATGCGCCGGAGCGGCCCCAGAGCCGGGCAGACCGGGCGCGGAGGCCCAACCCTACCCGCACAATCCCATCCGAAAAGGAGTCCCTCGTGGAATACAGCGCCGAAGACATCTCGCCGGTGAAAAAAAAGGTCGTCATCACTACCGGGCCGCAGGAAGTGGAAGCGGCCATTCTGGGCACCGTGGCCCTGTACAAAACCTCCGTGCAGCTGGACGGCTTCCGCAAGGGCAAAGCGCCCGCCTCGGTCATTGAGCAGCGTTTCCACGACAAAATTTATGAAGAGGCCCGCCAAGACCTCATCAATGTCCACATCAACGACGTCATGCAGAAGCTGGGCGTCACGCCCCTGTCGGGTATCAATGTGGACGCGCCCCAAAATTTTGAGCGCGGCAAGGAATACGTCTACAGCATTGAGTTTGAAACCTTGCCGGCTGTTGACCTGCCGCCCTACGAGGGCCTTGAGGTAGAGCAGGAAAAGGTGGCGGTCGACCCCAAAGAAGTGGAAGACGTGCTGACCCACCTGCGGCGTGAGCGCTCCCAGCTGGTGCCCGTGGAAGGCGCGGGCCCGGCCGTGGACGGACAGGTGGTTACCCTGGACTTTGCCGCCTTTGCCGAAGACGGTACGCCCGTGGAGGGCATCAAGGCCGAAAATTTTGACCTGGCCCTGGGTGAAGGCCAGGCGCTGGAAGAATTTGAAGCCCTGGTCAAGACTGTGCCCTACGGCCAGCAAGGTGAAGGGCAGATTCACTTCCCCGACGATTTTCTGGCCAAGGATCTGGCCGGCAAGACCGTCACCATGAAGGTGAAGGTGCACGCCATCAAGGAGCGCAAGCTGCCCGAATTGGACGCCGACTTTGCCAAGAGCCTGGGCAAGGATTCGGTGGACGCCCTGCGCGCGGCCATCACTGAAAGCTATACCCAGAGCCGCGCCCGGCTGAGCAAAAGCGCCGCGCAAAAATCCTTGCTGGACAGCATGCTCAAGATGGTTACTTTTGAGCTGCCCCCCAGCCTGGTGGAAACGCAGATGCGCACCCTCATGGGCGACATGGCCTCCCGCCTGGAGCGTCAGGGCCGTAGCCTGCAGGCTTTGGGCAAGAGCATGGAAGAGCTGCGCAAAGAGCTGCAGCCCCAGGCCGAAGAGCTGACCCGTGCCGAAGTGCTGCTGCTTTCCATCGCCAAAAAAGAAGGGCTGGAAGTGAGCGAAACCGAGGTTTCCACCCAGCTCTACCGCTTTGCGCTGGAATCGGGCGAGGACTTCAAGGCTCTGCGCGAGGAATACGAACGCAGCGGCATGATTTTTGTTCTGCGTGATCGCCTGCTGGCCGACAAAGCCATGGACCTGGTTTACGAGCGGGCCAAGGTTACGGAAGTGGAGCCCAAGCCCGCACCCACGGCCGAGCCCGTCGCCGACACCCCGGCAGAAGGGCAGGACGCCCAGGCCTGAGGCCGGGCGCGCAGCCCACGCGGAGGGGCACGGGGCCGGGCGGCAAAGGCCCGCGGCCGCGTGGCCCGCGATCCGCGCGGAGCAGGTATTTTCTCGGGCGGCGCGGGGAAGGTTTCCTCTTTTCAGGGGGCCCTTCCCCGCGTCGGGTTCCGCGTCCCGGCCCCGGTCGAAGCAAAAAAAGGACGCGCCCCGGCCGTCCCTCATCCTCCGGCGGCGCAAACCGCCACATCCGGCCCTGACGGGCCGCGCAGCGAGGTCGTCATGTCCCTGGTCCCCATGGTCATTGAAACTACCGGCCGTTCCGAACGCGCCTACGATATCTATTCCCGTTTGCTCAAAGACCGCATCGTGCTGCTGGGCTCGGAGGTTAACGACGCCGTGGCCTCGCTTATCTGCGCCCAGCTCCTGTTCCTGGAATCGCAGGATCCGGAAAAGGAAATTTATCTTTACATCAACTCCCCCGGCGGTTCCGTGACGGCGGGTCTGGCCATCTATGACACCATGCGGTTTATCTCCTCACCGGTGTCCACGGTGTGCATGGGCCGCGCGGCCAGCATGGGCGCTTTTTTGCTGGCGGCCGGCAAACCCGGCATGCGTTTTGCATTGCCTAACAGCCAGATTATGATCCACCAGCCTTCGGGCGGTTTTCAGGGGCAGGCTACGGATATTGAAATCCACGCACGGGAAGTGCTGCGCCTGAAAGAGCGCCTCAACCGCATGCTGGCGGAAAATACCGGCAAGCCCTACAAGGAAGTTGTCAAGGCTACGGAACGTGATAATTTTCTGACTCCGGAAGAAGCCAAAGACCTGGGCCTTATCGATCGCGTGCTCGTTTCACGCCACGAAATGGCCCAGGAAAAGAGCGAATGATATGCCCAAAAAAAAATCCCCCACGGTAAGCGAGCCTTTGCGCTGCTCTTTCTGCGGCCGCAGTGAGCTGGAGGTGCGTAACCTCATCGTTCAGGACGGCGCCTGCATTTGCGATAAATGCGTCAAGGCCTGCAATGAAATCATTGCCCGCGACCAGATGGAAAGCCCCGAAAATCCGGAGCGCCTGCTCTCCCCCCAGGAGATCAAGGACAAGCTCGACCAGTACGTCATCGGACAGAACGAAGCCAAAAAAATTCTGTCCGTGGCCGTGCACAATCACTACAAACGCGTGTTCTATGCCGACGCCCTGGGCGACGACGTGGAGCTGGAAAAGAGCAATATCCTTTTGGTGGGCCCTTCGGGCAGCGGCAAAACCCTGCTGGCCAAGACCCTGGCCAAGGTGCTGCGCGTGCCTTTTGCCATTGCCGACGCCACCACCCTTACCGAGGCGGGCTATGTGGGCGAGGATGTGGAAAACATCCTGGTCCAACTGCTCCAGAACGCCGATTACGATCTGGAGGCCGCGGGCAAGGGCATCATCTATATTGATGAAATAGACAAGATTTCCCGCAAGGGCGACGGCCCTTCCATCACCCGCGACGTGTCGGGCGAGGGCGTGCAGCAGGCTCTGCTCAAAATTATTGAAGGCACCGAGGCCAACATCCCCCCCAAGGGCGGCCGCAAGCACCCGCAGCAGGAATTCATCCGTATGAATACGGGCAACATCCTGTTCATCGTGGGCGGCGCTTTTGTGGGCCTGGACAAGATTGTGGAATCGCGCATGACCGGCGGGGCCATGGGCTTTGGCGCCAAGGTGCGTGCCAGCAAGGATATGCCCATGGGCGAGCTGCTGGACAGGGTTCACCCCCAGGATCTGGTCAAGTTTGGCCTTATCCCCGAGTTTGTGGGCCGTATCCCCATTATTACCCATGTGGATGAGCTGGACGAACCCGACCTGGTGCGCATTCTCACCGAGCCCAAAAACGCCCTGGTGCGCCAGTATCAGAAGCTCTTTGAGCTGGAAAATGTGGACCTGCGCTTCACCCCCGACGCCCTCAAGGCCATCGCGACCAAGGCCATTGAGCGTAAAACCGGCGCGCGCGGCCTGCGCAACGTCATGGAGCGCACCATGCTGGACATCATGTTCAAGCTGCCTTCCATGCCCAACGTGCGCGAGTGCCTCATCAATGAGGCCGTCATCGACAAGGGCAAGGAACCTGTGCTCCTGTTCGGCGACGAAGGCGAAGCCGCTTCCGTTCACGGCCAGGCCGGCGGGGACAAGGCATCCTGACGGGACGGGGGCTTTCCGCCCCCTCCCCCGTGCGCCACAGCCAGGGGGACAGTCTCATTTTTTGGAGAACCGTATGACCGATACTCAGCGTGACGCTGCGGCCGGCGCCCAACTGCCCTTCATGCCTCTGCGTGAGGTGGTCATGTTCCCGCGCTCCATCATGCCCCTCTTTGTGGGGCGCGAGGCATCCATCAAGGCTATTGAGGCCGCCCAGGCCGACTACAACAAAAAGATTTTTCTGGTGGCCCAGCGCGAATCCGACCTGGAAAAACCCGCCGCCGAAGACCTGGCCCCCGTGGGCGTGGTCTGCAAGGTGCTGCAGATGCTGCGCCTGCCCGACGGCACCATCAAGGTGCTGTTTGAAGGTCTTTTCCGCGCCCAGTGGTCCGGCCTTGCCGAAACCGAGGCCTGCGCCACCGTAATGGTGCGCCGCCGGGCCGAAATCCAGAGTCGCCCAGAAGAGGCCGAGGCCCTGGTGCGGGCTGCCCACGAAGCCCTGGAAGAATACGGCAAGACCAACAAAAAAATTTCGCAGGAGGCCGTGCTCTCCATCATGGCCCTGCACGAACCCGGCCCCCTGGCCGACGCCATCCTGCCCCACCTCAAGGTGGACTACCGCAAAAAACAGGAAGCCCTGGAACTGGACGATGTGACCCTGCGCCTGGAAAGCGCCTACGCCCTGCTGCAGGGCGAGGTGGCTCTGGCCACCGTGGAAAAGCGCATCAAAAACCGCGTCAAGGTCCAGATGGAGCGCAACCAGCGCGAATACTATCTCAACGAGCAGATCAAGGCCATCAACAAGGAGATGGGCCGCGAGGACGACCCCCAGGCCGAAGTGGACGAAATTGAGCAAAAGCTCAAAGCCCGCCGCATGCCTGAAGAGGCCCGCCAAAAAGCCCTGGCCGAAGCCAAAAAACTGCGCACCATGCCTTCCTCCGCCGCGGAATACACGGTGGTGCGCAACTATGTGGACTGGATTCTGGACCTGCCCTGGGACGAACTTAAAGATATTGACATAGATATCGAAAAAGCTCGCGCCATTCTGGACGGCGACCACTACGGGCTGGAAAAACCCAAAGAACGCATTCTGGAATACCTGGCCGTGCAGAAGCTCTCCCACGGGCTGCGCGGCCCCATCCTCTGCTTTGTGGGCCCTCCCGGCGTGGGCAAAACCTCTCTGGCCAAGTCCGTGGCCCGTGCCACCGGGCGCGACTTTATCCGCCTTTCTCTGGGCGGCGTGCGCGACGAAGCCGAAATCCGCGGCCACCGGCGTACCTATGTGGGCGCGCTGCCCGGTAAAATTATCCAGTCCCTCAAAAGGGTAAAATTCAACAACCCCTTGTTCTGCTTGGATGAAGTGGACAAAATGACCTCGGACTACCGCGGCGACCCGTCTTCAGCCCTGCTGGAAGTGCTGGACCCAGAGCAGAACAATACCTTCATGGACCATTACCTGGATCTGGAGTACGACCTCTCCAAGGTCTTCTTCATCACCACGGCCAATTCCCTGCACACCATCCCGGCCCCCCTTCTGGACCGCATGGAGATTATTGAGCTCAACAGCTACCTTGAAACCGAAAAACGCCACATAGCCCGGCAGTTTTTGTTGCCCCGCCAGATTGAAGAACACGGCCTCAGGCCCGAAAACCTGCGCGTTTCCGACAAGGCTCTGCTGGAGATCATCCGCTCCTATACCCGCGAGGCCGGCGTGCGCAACCTGGAGCGCGAAATCGCCGCCCTCTGCCGCAAAACCGCCATCCGCCTCGTGGAGGAAAACAACCTGGACCGCAGCGTCAACATTTCGCTCCAGAATCTGCCCACCTTGCTCGGCGTCAAAAAATACCGCCACGACGAGCGCGAGGATGCCCCCCAGGTGGGCGTGTGCGCGGGGCTGGCTTACAACCAGCGCGGCGGCGAAATCCTTTTGGTGGAAACGACCATCATGTCCGGTTCAGGCCATGTGGTCACCACCGGCCAACTGGGCGAAGTCATGACGGAATCGGCCAAGGCCGCACTCTCCTATGTGCGCTCCCGCGCTGAAGTGCTGGGCCTGGACCCTCGCTTCCACCGTAAGGTGGATATCCACGTCCATGTGCCCGCCGGGGCCACCCCCAAGGACGGCCCCTCCGCGGGCATCACCCTGGCCACCTCCATTACTTCCGCCCTGCTGGGCATCCCCGTGCGCAACGACGTGGCCATGACCGGCGAAATATCCCTGCGGGGCCGCGTGCTGCCCATCGGCGGCCTGCGCGAAAAACTGCTGGCAGCCCGGCGCAGCGGCATCAAAAAGGTGCTCATGCCCCGCGATAACGAAAAAGACCTCAAAGAAGTGCCCGACGAGGTGCTCAAAGACCTCCAGATCGTCTTCGTGGACCACGTGGACGAAGTGCTGCCCCAGGCTCTGGACGCCACCGCCGAGGAAATCTTTTCCGGCCGCGCCACGGCACAACCCATCTGCCGTACCCTCCGCGCCCCCAAACTCGACGGCATGGCCAGCAATCCACAACCAGCGCAGTAGCGCCGTTGCGGCGTGAGCTTTTTGTGGGGGAAGAAAGTGTATGGCTTTGTGGGGGGAAGGGAACTTTTGTGAACAAAAGTTCCCTTCCCCCCACACCCCCCATCCCTCAAAAAACTTTTTTCCTCACAGAACCGCGACGGTCGTACCTTAGTCGCCCCTTAAAAACAAATAATCTGGCTCTACCTCAAAGACGGGGGCATAGCGGTCTGGAGAAAACGCTTGCCCTGTCTTTGGCGCAGGCTCCATGACACCCTCCTCCTGCAACCCAAACAACGTAGCCCCCTCATGCTGACCACCGGAGTTGCAGCATGGGGGGGCTTTATATTCCGCTTGTATATCAAGCGCTTGTGGTCTTTGGTGCGAGAGGGGGGACTTGAACCCCCATACCAATGGTGCTGGATTCTAAGTCCAGTGCGTCTACCAATTCCGCCACTCTCGCGAAGCGAACTTGCATACCATAAGGCCCGGCGGGTCGCAAGACACGCGGAGCGGAGCTGGGGGAACAAGATTCCGGCTGGGCCGCACGGCAGACCCGCATAAGGGGCGGCTGCGACAAAGCCGCTGCGGGCCGCGTGTGCGCTACTCCAGCAGCAGGGCTATACCGTCCGGCCGCGGAGGCAGCACCTCGCCCACCACGGCGGCCAGGTCGCCGCCGCCCAGCAGCAAGGCGCGGGCCGCCTCCACTTGATCGGGCGGCACGGCCAGCAGCAGGCCGCCGGAGGTCTGGGCGTCAAAGGCCAGGCTCTCCAGGGCTTCGTCCACGGCCTGCGCCGTGCGCGTGCGGCAGGCGCAATGCGTGCGGTTCCGGTGGCTGCCCGCCGGGATGAGCCCGTCGCGGGCGTACTCCAGCGCGCGGGGCAGCAGAGGCAGCGCCGTGGCGACCAGGCGCACGCAGACGTGCGAGGCCAGGGCCATTTCCAGGGCGTGCCCGCCCAGGCCAAAGCCCGTGATGTCCGTAGCCGCCGAAAGACGCAGCTCCCGGATCACCGTCCCGCCCACGCTGTTGAGCCGGCCGCACCAGCGCACCAGATTGGCTTCGCTTGCCGCAGCGCCGTCCCAGCCGGCCTTGACGGCCGTAGAAAGCACCCCCGTGCCCAGCGGCTTGGTCAGCAGCAGCACCTGGCCGGGCCTGAGCCCGTCATTGCGGGCCAGGTGTTCCGGGTCGATGACCCCCGTCACGGCCAGCCCGTATTTGAGCTCTTCGTCCTGCACCGTGTGCCCTCCGGCCAGCACGGCCCCGGCTTCGTTCATGGCGTCCAGGCCGCCCCGCAGAATGGATGTCAGCAGGCCTTCCGGGTCGTCCTCGGCCAGGGCGGGCGGAAAGAAGGCCACGTTCATGGCGCTCCAGGGTTCGCCGCCCATGGCGTAAATGTCCGAAAGCGCGTTGGCCGCCGCAATGCGGCCAAAGGCAAAGGCGTCGTTGACCACAGGCGTGAGCACGTCTACGCTCTGCACCAGGGCGTGGCCCGGCGGCACGCGCAGCACTACCGCGTCCTCGTTGCAGGCGCGGCCGGCCAGCACGCGGGCTTCCAGATCAGGCCGCCCGGAAGCGGGCGTGTTCCGCAAAAGTCGCTCCAGGGCCCCTGGAGCCAGCTTGGCCGCTCAACCGGCGGCGCGGGCTTTTTCCAAAAGTTTCATGAGGGTCTCCTGGCGGTAGGGGTGAAGGACGGAACTTGCCTGCAGGGGGAGGGCCGCACGGCGGCTCAGTGAGATGTGTAGAAAAAAATACGACACAGCCGGCGGCGGGGCAAGTGCGGCTGCACAAAAACGGCTAGAAAATTTCCAGGCTGTGCAGGGCGTCCAGTACGTCTTCCACGGGCAGGGCGTCCAGGCAAGGCCGGGGCGGCCTGGGGTATTCAAAGCCCAGGTTCAGGTAGGCGCAGGGCCCGCGGTGGGGCAGCAGACTGCGCACGCGCGGCCCTATGGGCCCCCAGCGCAAGGGATTGGTGGGCCCGTTAAGCGCCACTGTGGGCGCGCCCGTCAGGGCCGCCAGGTGCATGGTGCCCGTGTTGACCGCCACCACGGCGGCAATGTGGGCAAACAGGCAGGCCAGGTCGCTCAGGCTGCCTGTCCCTGCCAGCGAAACAGCCGGGCAATCCGGGTGTTCCCGCAAAAAAGCCGTGACGCGCGTCGCGTCCCCCGGTCCGCCCGTGAGACAGACCCGGAAACCGCGCTCGGCCAGGCGACGGATGAGCGCGTCCCAATGGGCGGCGGGCCACTCCTTGAGCCAGGCCTGACTGCCTGAAGGCCACATGTGCAGGCAGACGCAGCGCTCCGGCGGATCCGTCACGCCGACCCGCGCCAGCAGGTCGGCGGCTGTTGTCGTCGGCTGCGGCGGCAATTGCAGTCGGGGCGCGCCCGTCAGGTCGGGGTAAAGAGTGCGGCCCAAGGCCAGAAAATTTTCCACTTCATGCCGTCGGTCGCTGTGCTGGGCCGTGCGGCTGTAGCCCCAGGCCCGGCACTGGCCCGGCGTGGCAAAGCCCACGGTGCTGCCCGCGCCGGAAAGATTGCACAACAGCGCGCCCAGGCGCGCCCACTGGCTGCTGTCCACCAGCAGATCCAGCCGCTGGGCGCGCAGCCATGCGCTCATGGCGGGCACCTGCCGCACGCCGAAGGCTGCCGTTATGTCCAGGCCGGGCACGAGGGCCGCAGCCTGGGCATTGGCGCGCGACGTGAGCAGGACAAAGGTCGCCCGGGGCAGGCGTTCCCGCAGGGCGGCGATACAGGCCGAGAGCAGCAGCAGGTCGCCGATGGCCCCCAGGCAAAGAAAGCCTACCCGTTGCGGCGGGTCTGCGACGGGTTTGCGGCCCAGGCGCAGCAGGGCGCTGGTAGCCGCCAGGGGCACGCCAGCCCAGCGATCCAGCCGCCGCAGGAGCGTGTTGCTGCGTTCGGCCATCAGTAGGCTCCATAGCCGGTCAGCACCACCGGCACGGTCTTGCCCAGAATCCAGAGGTCCATCCACACGGACCAGTTGCTGATATAATAGTGGTCGTAGGCCACCCGTTCCGCATAGGAGGTATTGTTGCGGCCGGAAATCTGCCACAGGCCCGTGATGCCGGGTTTGACCAGGCAATATTCCTCGTAGACGGGCCCGTATTTTTCCTCTTCGTTTTCCACAATGGGCCGCGGCCCCACCAGGCTCATATCGCCCTTGACCACATTGATAAGCTGGGGCAGCTCATCCAGACTCAGCTTGCGTAAAATGCGCCCCACACGGGTGATGCGGGGGTCGTTTTTGAGTTTTTGGTCCTCTTTCCATTCTTCCTGCAAAGCGGGGTTTTCCTGCAGCAGGCGCTGCAGAAAAGCGTCTGCATCGCGCACCATGGTGCGGAATTTAAAAATGCGGATTTCCCGTCCGCCCTGGCCTACGCGCCGCTGGCGAAAAAAGATGGGTCCCGGGCTGTCCAGACGGATGCACAGAGCCAGAAGAAACCCCAGCGGCAAGAGCACCACGGCCCCCAGCGTGCAGAACAGCAGATCCATGCCGCGTTTGAAGCGCAGCCGGCGTTTGTCGCGCAGATTCTGGCGCACCAGCAGGCCCACGGCCTGGCCAAGGTCGCGCGGACTGAGCCAGTGCACCCGGAAGCCGTCGCCAAAGACGGGCACCACCAGAATGCGCTGAAAATATCGGCTGGCCTCGGTTATGTAGTCCACCGACTGTTCCTGGCCCGCGGGCTGCAGAAAGAGGGCGATGGCTTCGGGGTGCCGGATTGCTGTGGAGGAGAACAGGGCGCGCAGCTCGTCCAGCCGGGAGGGCAGGGGGCGGATGTCCACAGGGTTGAGGTCGCGTTCGGGGTGGCGTTTAAGATAGTGCCAGAATTCGCGTCCGCCCCCGCCGTGGTCAAAAATGACCAGCAGGCTGCCCCACCACCAGCAGCGGGCGAAGCGGCGGCGGCACAGGCTGCGCGCCCAGGGCAGAGTAAAGGCGCTGCAGGCCCAGGCGCCCGTGAGCACGATGCGCGAGTAGACGTCGCCTGTTTTGGACAGAAAAAGTGCGGCCACAATGCAGCCGTAGAGCAGGCAATCGAGCTGGAACAGGGCGCGCACCTCGCGGTGCGGGGGCAGGCCGATACGCTGGTAGAGGCCCAGGCCCCCGGCCATGAGCGGCCCCAGCACCACCAGCAGGGGCAGCACCCATTGGTAGAGTACGGGGTCCACGCCGCCAAAGGCGGCGCGCAGCAAAAAGACAGCCAGGGCTGTGCCCGTGAGGGCCAGCAGATCGGCCAGGCAGAGCAGGGCATTTTGCGGCGCAAATCCGCAGAAGCGTAAGGCGCGGACCCAGAAGGGCGGATGGTGCATGGCAGGGCGATTGTTGGGTTGAAGGATGTGGTGCGGCTATGGCAACGACACGCCAACGCCAGCTCCTATACCATGCTTGGGCCGCAACGGCAACGGCGGCAGGCCGGCCCGTCGCCGGGGGTTCTTGCCACGGGCGCGGGCTTCTGGTAGGCTGACGCCTTGTTTTGCCGCTGTTCGCGCGGGGGGGCTGGCCTTGCCGCGTGCGGTCCGGGCCGACCTCTGCCACCGTGTCCGGGCGCGGACCGGGGGGTGACGGCAGGCCTGTGGCCGCCGTGTTCGTCCATATCTTCTGCCAGGGGGAACCGAGTATGAAAAAACTTTTTGTCTGCGCGGTCTTGGCCGCGGTGCTGGCCGCGGTGCCTGCCTTTGCCAAAAAAACCTACGTCAACGGCATCGACCCCAACTACCCGCCTTTTGCCTATGTGGATGAAAAAACCGGCCAGCCCGCTGGTTTTGACGTGGATTCCATGACCTGGATCGCTAAGCATATGGGCTTTGAAGTGACCCACAAGCCCCTGGCCTGGGACGGCATCATCCCCGCCCTGCTGGCCAAGCAGATCGATATGGTGGATTCGGGCATGAGCATCACTCCAGAGCGGGCCAAGATGGTGCAGTTTTCCAATCCTTACTGGACGGTTTCGCGCGTGTTTCTGGTGCCCGCCGATTCCAAGCTGACCCCCAAGGACATTCTGACTCAGAAGGTTAAACTGGGCGTACAGCGCGGCACCTCCGAGGCCAATGCCATCAAGAAGGAGCAGGAAGAAAAGGGCTATGCCTTTGAACTGCGCTTTTACGATTCCGCCCCGCTGGCGGTGGAAGACCTGCTCAACGGCCGCATCCAGGCCGCCCTTATGGACGAACTGCCCGCCGACGACGCCATCGCTCACGGCCGCGCGGTGAAAAAGGCCGGCACACACGGCGTGCCCGACGAGTTTGGCGTGGCCATGCGTAAAGACGACAAAGAGCTGCACAAACTGGTCAACGAAGGCTATAAAAAGCTCATGGCCGATCCCTACTGGAAAGAGCTGCAGAAGAAATATCTGAACAAGTAGCCGTTTCGGCGGTGTTTTTGGGGCGCGGGCCGTGTCTGACGGTCCGCGCCCGCAACCTTTGGGCCCCTTTCTATGCATTCACTGCTGGTCGTTTACAATGCGCTGCCCTCCATGTTGGCGGGCAGCCTGGTTACCCTGGGCAATGTGGCCCTGTCTTTGGGCATGGGGCTTGTGCTGGGGGTACCGCTGGCCGTGGGCCAGGTTTACGGCGGGCCGTGGCTGCGTCGGCTGGCCGCGCTTTATGTCTGGTTTTTTCGCGGCGTGCCCATCCTGGTGCTGCTCTTCCTTTGTTATGGCCTGTTTATGAGCCTGGGCCTGCCCGTGGACCCGTTTTTCGCCTGCTGTCTGGTGCTGGGCTGCACCAGCACGGCCTACCAGTCCCAGATTTTTCGCGGCGCTATGGAAAGCCTGCCCCGAGGCCAGCTCAACGCCGCCCTGGCCCTGGGCATGGGGGAGGGCGCGGGTATCCGTTCCATTGTGCTGCCGCAGGCTCTGCGCCTTTCCATCCCCGGCTGGGCCAACGAATTTTCCATCCTGCTCAAGGATTCGGCCATCTGTTATGTGCTGGGCACCCAGGACATCATGGCCCGCACGTCTTTTGCCGCTGCCCGCACGCACGAACACCTGGCCTTGTATGCGGCGGCGGGCGCCCTGTACTGCCTGCTGACCCTGGTAGTGCTGCGGCTGCTGCGCCTGCTGGAAGACAAGGTCCATGTGCCGGGCTATTCTACGGGAACGGGCCTGGACGGCATGGAGATGGGGTAACATGAATATGGATTCTCAGGCCGTGCTGCGGGTGGAGCACATCTCCAAGGCCCTGGGCGGCAAAGCCATTCTGAACGACTGCTCCCTGACCGTGCGCCGGGGCGAACTCAAAGTCCTTATTGGGCCTTCAGGGGCGGGCAAAAGCACGTTTTTGCAGAGCATCAACTGCCTTATCCCGCCGGACGCGGGCGAAATCTACCTGGAAGGACAAAGGCTGGACCGCGCCGACAAGGCGGCGCTCTGCGCCTTCCGCGCGCAGGTGGGCATGATTTTTCAGGATTTTAACCTGTTTGACCACCTTACCGCCGAAGACAACGTGGCCATAGCCCTGCGCAAGGTGCGCGGCATGTCTGCGGCGGCGGCCAGGAAACGTGCCCAGGAAGAACTGGCCCGTGTGGGCCTGGCCCGGCGGGCCCTGCTCTATCCGGCCCAGCTTTCCGGCGGGCAGAAGCAGCGGGTGGCCATAGCCCGGGCCCTGGCCATGGATCCCAAGGTCATTTTGCTGGACGAGCCCACGTCGGCCCTGGACCCAGAGCTGGTGGGCGAGGTGCTGGCCGTCATTCGCGACCTGGCCGACGGCGGCATGACTATGGTCATGGCCACCCATCAGATGGATTTTGCCCGGGCTCTGGCCACGGAAATTATTTTTATGGAGCACGGCAGGCTCATTGAGCAGGGCGCGCCCCAGGACCTGCTGGCCGAGGGCGCGGCCACCCGCACGCGTGATTTTTGCCAGCGGCTGCTGGAGATGGGGGCCTAGGTGCTGGATACGGCCTTTTACGCCCACGATCTGCTGCCGGCCCTTAACCGGGGATTGATGGTTTCCCTGGCGCTCATCGTGCCGGCGGCCAGTCTGGGTTTTGTGGGGGGGGTGCTGCTGGGCTGCGCCCGCGCCTTCGGGCCACGCTGGCTGCGCCGTCTGGGCAACGGCTACACCTCCCTGGTGCGGGGCGTGCCTCTGGTCGTGCAGCTCATGCTCATCTACTACGCTCTGCCCAAGGTGGGCATCTATTTTCCTCCCTACGGCGCGGCGTTGACCAGCTTTATCCTCTGCACGGCGGCCTACCAGTCGGAATACATCCGGGGCGCGCTGCTTTCCATCCGGCAGGGGCAGATCCGGGCGGCCCAGGCTCTGGGCTTTGGCGCCTGGCAGACCGTGGCCTGGATTGTGGTGCCCCAGGCGGCGCGGCGCGCCCTGCCCGGCTGCGGCAATGAGATTATTTATTTGATAAAATACAGCTCGCTGGCCTATCTGGTCACCTGTATGGAGCTTATGGGCGAAGGCAAGGTGGTGGCCTCGGACACCTTCAGGTTTACAGAAGTTTTTTTGACCGTGGGCGCATATTATCTGGGCATGGTCACGCTGGCCACTTTTTTGCTGCGCTGGCTGGAGCGCCGCTATCACGTACCGGGCTTTGGCGCGCGCTGAGGCGACGGGGCGCCTGGGGCGGCATTTTTTTTGCGGCCGGGCTTGCGCAACGTGGGGGCGGGGTTCTGCCGCAACGGTGCAGCAGGCCCTTGACGCGGGCCGGGCGGGCGTGTATGTAGCTTCTTCCATATTCAACGCCAGGGCCTGGCCGTTATCCCCGCGTCTGCACGACCCGGGGCGGCCCCGGAAACCGCGTCGCCCGGCGTGCCCCAGGCGGGTTGCCCGCCGGAAATTTTAAGGAGAGCGTCATGAAAAGAACCTACCAGCCGAGCAAGATCAGAAGGGCGCGCACCCACGGCTTCCGTACCCGTATGGCCACGCCTGCGGGCCGCGCCATCCTGCGCCGCCGCCGCGCCAAGGGGCGCAAGCGTCTCAGCGCCTGAGGCTGACGGGGTGGGCAGGCCCGCCCGGCCACACGCATCCATGCGCCCCCACGCCTTGCCCCGCGAGCTGCGCATCCGTCGTCGGGCGGAGTACACTGCCTGTTATGAGCGGGGCAGACGCCTCCATACGGAACATTTCCTCGTTTTCGTGCTGTCGGGAGAGCATCCCCAATGCGGCACGCGCACGGGCATGGCCGTATCCCGTAAAGTGGGCAAGGCCGTGACGCGCAACCGCGTCAAACGGCTGCTGCGGGAATTTTACCGTCTGCACCGTGAGGATCTGCCTGTGGGCGTCCATATCGTTACCGTTGCCAAAAAGCACGCCGGGCAAGCCGCTTTGAACCTGGCCGGCGTGACCGCCGAGCTTTTGCCGCCGCTCAGGCGTCTAGCCCGGCGCGCGCCGGGCCGGCCGGCGCCGGAAGGACAGCCATGAGCCGCATACTGCGCCAGTTGTGCGTTTTTCCCATCCGCATCTACCAGTATTGCATTTCGCCGGTGCTTCCCCCTGCCTGCCGTTTTACCCCCACCTGTTCCGCCTACGCCGTGGAGGCCGTTATGACCCACGGCGTGCTGCGTGGCGGCTGGCTGGCGCTCAAGCGCCTGGCCCGCTGTCACCCCTGGGGCGGTTCGGGCTACGATCCTGTACCACCACCGCGGCGCCGCCGCCATACGCCGCCATTGTCCCAGGAGTAAAGGCCCCCATGCAAGACGGAAAAAATCTGGTCATTGCCATTGTTCTCTGCTTGGTCGTCATCGTGGGCTGGAGTTATCTGGCCGAATACATGGGTTGGGTGCAGAAGCCCGACCCCGCAGTAGTGGCCCAGCAGCAACAAGCTCAACAGCAGCAGGTCCAGCAGGCGGAAGCGCAGCGGCAAGCCCAGGAAGCGGCCCGGCAGGAAACCCTGGCCGTGCCCGCCTTTGCGCCGTCTGCGGGGCAGGACGTCACAGTGCGTTCGCCGCTTTATGAAGCGGTGCTCTACAGTGGCGGCGGGGCGCTGCGTTCGTTCAAGCTCAAAAATTACCATACCACCATCGCCAGGGGCGCGCCCCTGGTCAACATGGTGGACCCGCAGACCGCCCGCGTAGCCCCTCTGGGGCTGGTTATCAACAGCCAGCCCTCCTGGAGCACGGGCCAATGGAGTGTGGACGCCGGCAAGGACGGCCTCACCTTGGATAAAGGTCAGCAGGGCCTGCTGCGCTTGGTGGGGCAGGTGGACGGCCTGACGGTGGTGCGTGAGCTGACTTTCAGCGCGGACAGCTACCTCATCCGGGAGACCGTGCGTCTGGTCAACCAGACCGACCAGGCCCGCAGCGTGCGCCTGGGCTACACCGTGGCCGCCGACGGCAGCAACGCTTCGGGCAGCCGCTACGACCTCATGCGCGTGGCCTGGGACAGCGACGGCAGCCTGAGCGAAGAATCCTCCGCCAAAACCCTGGAGGAAACGGGCGTGCAGGCCACGGGCAAGATCTACTGGGCCGGGGCCATGAGCACCTATTTTCTCTCGGCTGTGCTGCCCGGCGACACGGCCAACCTGACCGTCAAGGGCCGTCTGCAGCAGGGCACCTACCGCGCTGCGGTGGAGGAGCCCGAAACCGTGCTGGCCCCCGGCGAACAGCGCGAGCTGCGCGTCTCTTACTGGCTCGGCCCCAAGGTGCGCAGCCAGCTTGCCGCCGTGTCCGACGAGCTGGTCAAGAGCATCGACCTCGGCATGTTTCACCTTATCGCCAAGGGCTTGCTCTGGCTGCTGGAATTCTTTCAGAAGTACGTCCACAACTGGGGGGTGGCCATTATTCTGCTGACGGTGCTCATCAAGGCCGTATTCTGGCCGCTCACGGCCAAGAGCTACGCATCTATGGAAAAGATGAAGAAGCTCCAGCCGCTTATGGGCAATATTCGTGAGAAGTACAAGAACGACAAGGAAATGATGAACAAAGAGGTCATGGCGCTGTACAAGACCTACGGCGTCAATCCGGCCAGCGGCTGCGTGCCCATCCTCATCCAGATGCCCGTGTTCTTTGGTCTGTACCAGGCCCTGCTCACCTCCATTGAGCTGCGGCACGCCGCCTTCATCAGCACGCTGCCGGGCACGGACATCATCTGGCTGGCAGATCTTTCGGCCAAAGACCCCTTCTATATCACTCCCATTATCATGGGCGTGACCATGTTTGTGCAGCAGAGGCTGAGCCCCCCGGCCACGGACCCCACGCAGCAGAAAATCATGATGTTTCTGCCGTTGATCTTTACCGTGCTTTTCCTGGGCTTTCCCTCGGGGCTGGTGGTCTACTGGCTGGTCAACAACATTCTGTCCATTGCGCAGCAGAAGATGATGGCCAAGAAATTCAAGACCCTGGCCGACGGCAAATAAGCCTGCGACCCTGGGGACCCCATAGAGGTAGATATGGACGGGTTCAAGGAATTCCAGGGCAAGGATCTGGACGACGCCATCCGCGAAGCGTGCGAGTATTTTAATGCCGCGCGTGAAAAACTGGAAATTGAAATCGTGGAGGACGCCAAGTCCGGCATCTTTGGCATTGTAGGCGCGCGTAAGGCCAAAGTTCGCGCCCGGCGCGTGGAGCTGCACGACGCTGTGGCCAGCATCCTGGGGGCAGACGAAACAACGGCCGACGCAGGCCGCAAGTCTCGTGAAACCGCGCGGGAAACGTCCCGCCACGCGGGCCGTGAAGGTTCCGGCGCTGCCGGGGGCCGTCGCAACGGCGGCAAGCCTGCCGCAGCGGCCTCCCCCGCAGCCCCTGTTGCGGCGGGCGGCCCTGCGGGCGACGAGGCGTCCCCGGAGGCCGAGGCCCTGGCAGCGCGCAACGGCGCTGCCCCCAACAGAGGCCGTGAGGCCAACAAAGCTGCGTCCTGCCGTCAGCCCGAAGCCGCCGACGGCGGGGCCGAAGCAATGGGGCAGGAGCGCCGCCGTAACGCTCCGCCTGCCAGAGACGCGCGTGCCGCCAGGGAAGCGCGCCCTGCGGAAGCCCCCCGTAATGGGGAGTCCGGCGAGGCCCCCCAGGGCCGTCGACGCAATGGCCGCAAAGGGGAGCCGCCCGCCGGGCAGCAAGCCTCCGGGCCCGCGGCTTTTGACGCCGTACCGGCGGGCGAAGGCCTGGAAGAAGACCTGGCTGACGCGGGCCTGCCTTCCACCCCCCTGGAACAGCTGGATTTGGTCCGTCTGGAGGCCCTTACGCGCGAAGCCGTGGGCAATCTGGTGCGCCCCATAGTGGGCGGCGAAGCCAAGGTGGACGTGCGCGTGGACGAGGGGCGTGTTTTTGTGGGTGTGGACTGCGATGCGGATCCCGGCCTGCTCATCGGGCGCGAGGGGCAGACCCTGGCCGCCCTGCAGTACATGGTTTCGCGCATTGTTTCGCGCGGCATGGACGCCGCCGTGCGCGTGCAGCTGGACGCGGGCGCGTACCGTCAGCGTCAGGAAGAAAAGCTGCGCGAGATGGCCTTGGCCCTGGCGGAAAAAGTGCGCCAGAGCGGGCGTTCGCTTTCCACCAGACCCCTGTCTTCCTACCACCGGCGGGTTGTGCACGTCTGCCTGCAGGAACTGCCCGATGTGCAGACCCGCAGCAGCGGCGAGGGCCCCCTCAAGCGGGTGGTCATCATGCGCAGGAAGGGCGAAAAGGCCTGAGGCGCGGTGCGGCCATGAGCCCGGAGCAGGACAGGGAAACCATTGTGGCCATTGCCACGGCCCCCGGAGCGGGCGCCATAGGCATTGTACGGCTGTCCGGGCCGGAGGCGCGGCGCGTGCTGGGCCGACTGTTTCGCCCGGCCGCAGCGGATTTTACGGATTTTCGGCCTTGGGTGCTGCATCGGGGGCGCGTGCTGGATGCCTGCGACCAGCCCCTGGACGATGTGCTGGCCGTGTTCATGCCTGGCCCACGCACCTTCTCGGGTGAGGATATGGCCGAAATCCAGTGTCACGGCGGCCCTCTTATGGTCCAGGCCGTGCTGGAAAGCGCCCTGCAGCATGGCGCGCGCCCGGCGGCCAGGGGCGAGTTCTCGCATCGGGGTTTCTGCAACGGCCGCATGGACCTGAGTCAGGCCGAGGCTGTGGCCGAACTCATTGCCGCGCCCTCGCGCGAGGCCCTGCGCTATGGCCTGAACCGTCTGGACGGCCTGCTGGGCCGCCGCACGGCAGCCCTGCGGCAGGCTCTGGAAGCGTTGCGGGCCAGAGTCTGTCTGGCCGTAGATTTTCCCGAAGATGAAGTGGAAGATTTGCCGCTGGCGGATTTTGCCGTGGCCGTAGATGGCGTAGCCGATGCGGTACGCGGTCTGCTGGCCGGGCAGCGCCGCGCGCGGCTCATGCAGCAGGGGGCCCTGGTAGTGCTGGCCGGGGCCGTCAACGCGGGCAAATCCAGCCTGCTCAACGCGTTGCTGGGCCGCAACCGGGCGTTGGTTACGGATCTGCCCGGCACTACTCGCGATTTTCTGGAAGAAGCCTGCGACCTGGACGGCCTGCCCGTGCGCCTCACGGATACGGCCGGCCTGCGCCATGCGACCGGGGCCGTGGAGGCCTTGGGCGTGGCCCGCAGCCGGGAAAAGCTGGCCGAGGCCGACGCCGTAGTGCTGGTGCTGGACGGCGGCAGCCTGGGCGAAGCCGGAGCCGCCGCTGCAGTCTGCCCCGATGCGGCGGCTGCGGAAGTGCTGGCCGCCGTGGGCCATACGCCGCTGTTTGCGGTCTGGAACAAGTGCGACCTCTGCCTGCCGCGCGTTTTTCCGCCCCGCTGGCTGGGGCCACATCCCTGTTGCGCGGTGAGCGCTCTTTCCGGTACACATATGGAAGCGCTGGCGGCGTCTCTGCGGGAACTGCTGCTGGGCGCGGCGGCGGGCGACGTCGGCGAGGGTGGCCTGGCCCCCAACCGGCGGCAGGCCCTGGCTCTGGAACATGCCCTGGCGGAGCTGGAACTGCTGCGGGGGGACATCCTGGAGGGCCGTCCCTACGATTGCTGCGCGGTGCGCTTGGATACGGCGGCCGCTCATCTGGGCGAGGTCACGGGGTTGGATACGCCCGCCCAGGTGCTCAACGCCATCTTTGACCAATTCTGCATCGGCAAGTAGCTTAGCCTATGGATATGGATATTCTGCGCCGTCGGCTGACCAGCGACGAAATCAATGATCTGCCCCTGTACCACTATACGGGGCCCGTGCTGGTCATCCGCAGTCTGAACGACTGGAAGCAGGCCCTGCCGGACCTGCAGGACGAAAACCTGCTGGGCTTTGATACGGAAACGCGCCCTTCATTCCGCAAGGGGCGACGCAACGCTCCGGCCCTCATCCAGCTGGCCACGGCCAGGTCCGTGTACCTGGTGCAGCTCGCCAACCTGCCTTTTGGCGCGCCGGTGGCGGAAATTCTGGCCAATCCCTCCCAGGTCAAGGCCGGGGTGGGCATTGGCGACGATATGCGCGACCTGGCCCGGTTGCACGCTTTTGAACCCGCCGGACTGGTGGATCTGGGGGGCGTGGCCCGGGCTCACCGTCTTTCCAGCCAGGGCCTGCGCACCCTGGCCGCCAATTTATTCGGCTGGCGCATCTCCAAGGGGTCGCAGTGCTCCAACTGGAGCCTCAAGGAGCTGACCCCGCGCCAGATCGTCTACGCCGCCACCGACGCCTGGATAGGGCGGTTGATTTTTTTGCGCATGCGTGAGCTGGGGCTGATTCCGTCTTCCCGCGCGTCTTTGGGCCGACAGGCCGACGACGGGGGCGCGGCGTGAACCCTGCGGCTTCGTCTTTTCCCCCCCTGGGCCCCCGTCTGGTGTTTTTTACCGGCGGTACAGCCCTGCGCGATTTGAGCCGCAGGCTCACCGCCCACACCCACAATTCCGTACATCTGGTCACCACCTTTGATTCCGGCGGCAGCTCCGCGGCCCTGCGGCGGGCCTTTGCCATGCCCGCTGTGGGTGACCTGCGCAACCGCCTTCTGGCCTTGGCCGACAGCGCTGTGGTGCCTGCTTCTGTGCTGGAATTCTGCGCCCGCCGTCTGCCCGCCGTCGGGGATGCACAGGCTCTGCGCCATGAGCTCACGGCCATGGGCCGTCCGCAGCACGCCGTCTGGCAGAGTATGCCCACGCTCTTCGGCGACGCCCTGCGCCTGCATTTAAATTTTTTTCTTGAGCGCATGCCCGAAGATTTCGATCCCTTCCACGCCTGCCTGGGCAATCTTGTCCTGGCCGGGGGCTATTTGCAGCACAAACGCTCTTTCGGGCCGGTGCTGGCCTTTTTCAGCCGTCTGCTGCAGATCCGGGGCGTGGTCCTGCCCATTGTCAATGAAAGCCTGCACCTGGCAGCGGAGCTGGAGGACGGTTCCGTGCTGGTGGGCCAGCATCTGTTTAAAAACCTGCCCGCCCCGGTGCGCCGCCTGTTCCTTACCGTGCATGAGCCCGACCGTGCGGGAGATGCAGCTCAGTTTCCGCGCACGCCTTGTCGGCCGCCCCTTTCCCCTACGGCCGCCAATTATCTGCGTTCGGCCGGGGCCATCTGCTACCCCATGGGCAGCTTCTATACCAGCGTGCTGGCCAATCTGCTGCCCCAGGGCGTCGGCCGCACTGTAGCCGCCGCCGCCTGCCCCAAGATATTCATCCCCAACTCCGGGTTGGACGTCGAAGCCCGTAGTCTGCCCCTGAGCGCGCAGGCTGCGGCGCTGCTGCGCTGCCTGCGGGAGGACGCGCCCCATGCGGCCAACGCGGACTTGCTGCAGCAGGTGCTGGTGGACAGCCGACACGGCCGCTACGCCGGCGACCTGGACCGGGAAGAACGCGCGGCCCTGGAGCGTCTGGGGCTGGAAGTGGTGGATGCGGACATGGTCTGCCCTCAAGACCCCGCACGCCATGACCCGGAACGCACGGCCAGGGCGCTCCTGGCCCTAGTGCCGCAGCAGGCGGCGGTGGGCGTGTGATGGACATGGATACGCCAAAGGCCGCCGCTGCCGCCGTGGAGGCCGCTGCCGTGCCTGCCGTTGCCGTGGAGGCCGCTGCCGCCGGGCTGGTGGGCCAGCGTTGTGACCAGGCCCTGGCTGCGCTGTTGCCCCACCTGGGGCTGCGCGGCCGTCGGCGTTGCCTGGAGCGCGGCGGAGCCCTGTGCAACGGTTGCCCGGTCTCGGCAGCCCACAGGCTGGTGTCCGGCGATGTGCTCACCCTTGTGTCGCCGGTCGCCGCGTTGTCCGCAGCCCAGGCCTTGGCCGTGGCCGGAGCGCGTCTGCTTTCCCGCCAGGGGGACTACGCTTTTTTCTTCAAACCCGCGGGCCTGCACACGGCGGCCCTGGCCGGCGACGCCGGACCCAGCCTGGAAGGTCTGTTGCCCGCGCTCACGGCCGAGCTGCCTGCGCCTGAAGTCGGCGCAGCCCGTCCAGACCCGTCCGCGGTCAGTCCCTTTTGCCGTCTGCTGCAGCGGCTGGACAGGGAAACTTCCGGCCTGGTCTGCGCGGCCCTGCGCCCGGAGGCGGTGCAAGCCTTTCGGCGGGCCGAGGCGCGCGGCCTGTGCGACAAAAGGTATGTGGCCCTGCTTCAGGGCCGCCTCGCCGCGCCGACAACGGCCCGCGAGGCGCTGGACACGGCCGACCGTCGCCGCAGCCGGGTATTGCCCGGCAGCGTAGACCTGGAGCACACTACCGAATTCTTTCCTTTGTGCTATTGGCCGCCGGACAGGGTTTTTGCCCTGACGGCGGCTTTTTTTGTCCCCGGTGTTGGAGGCCGCACTGCCCCGCCCGTAGCGGGAGGGCTGACCCTGGCTGCCTGCCGCATCCGGCGTGGCGCCCGGCACCAGATCCGGGCCCACGCCGCCGCCCTGGGCCACCCCCTGTGGGGCGACCGCCTCTACGGCGGCTTGGGAGAAGGGATTTTTTGGCTGCACCACGGGGGGCTGGGCCTGCCCGGCGCGGCCTGCACCTTGCCGCCGCCCTGGCCCTTGCCGCCGCGGGCGGCGGCTGCTGCTGCCGGGTGGTGCGACGCGAAAAAAGATTTTTTTCACCCGCCCGCAACTGCAGAAGTTTTTTGAACTGTTGGAAAAAGTTTGATTTATCGGGGGGTCACCCTCTTGGCACAACCCGCCGGGCCGGATACATTCGGCGGACAGACACAGTGAATGCCGCCCCGGGGCGGCCTTGAGCCCGCGCAGGGTCAGGGAGTATGCATGTTTCCCGCACTATTGCCCAAATCCGCACCGTTTTTCGCCATGCTGGAAGAGCAGAACGGCCTTTTGCGCCGCATGGCCGGCATGCTGGTGGAAATGCTGGAGGACGTCTCCCGCATGGACGCCATCCACAAGGAAATAGCCTTTCAGGAAGAATCGGCGGACGTCCTGCACGGCAAAATCATCCGCGCGCTTTCCCAGACTTTCATCACGCCCATTGACCGTGAAGACATCCTGCGCATCAATCAGGAGCAGGAAGAATGTATGGACTGCCTGCACAGCCTGAGCACGCGCCTGCACATTTTTGAGTTTACCCGCATCCGTTTCCCCGCCCTGCAGATGGTGCGCACCATCGGTTCCATGATCGACCTCACCAGGCTCATGCTTGAGGGCCTTGCCAACCGCCGCGACTGCCACAAAACCCGCGCCTTCCGCAACCTGCGTGGCGAATGCGACATGTTGCTGGCCGTGGGCCTGGCCGAGCTTATGGACGAACACCAGGAACTTTCGCCCTCCACGATCATGCAGGTGCTCAAGTGGAGCCAGGCTTACGAACGCATGGGCATACTGCTGGAGCAGGTCAACGCCCTGGCCGAAACCCTTGAGGAAGCGGTGCTGAAAAATGTTTGACGTCCCTGTGCTGCTGGCCCTCATCGTGCTGGTGGCCTTGCTCTTTGACTTCACCAACGGCGCGCACGACTGCGCCAACGCCATTGCCACCGTGGTTTCCACCAAGGTGGTGACCCCGCGCTTTGCCGTGGGGGCTGCGGCCCTGCTCAACCTGGGCGGCGCGCTGCTGGGCACCGAGGTGGCCAAGACCCTGGGCAGCGGCATCGTCTTGCCCGAAGTGGTGGAGGGCAGCCATGTGCTCGTGCTGGCCGCCCTGGTGGGGGCCATCAGTTGGAACTGCATCACCTGGTATTTCGGCATCCCGTCCTCTTCCTCCCACGCGCTCATCGGCGGCCTTATCGGTGCGGCCGTGGCCGACGTGGGCTTTGACGCCCTCAACATTCAGGGCATTGTGGACAAGGTGCTCATTCCCCTGGTGGGGTCGCCCCTGGCTGGCTTTGCCGTGGGCTTTGCCAGCATGTGGATTATCTACTGGATCTGCGGGCATATCCACCGCCGTAAGGTCAACGCCGCCTTCCGTCGGCTGCAGCTCCTTTCCGCCGCCTTCATGGCCACCAGCCACGGCCTCAACGACGCCCAGAAAACCATGGGCATCATCGCCCTGGCGCTCTATATCTTCGGCAAATCCGATTCCCTGGAAGTGCCCCTCTGGGTCAAACTGGGCTGCGCCGGGGCCATGGCCCTGGGCACGGCCGTGGGCGGCTGGAAAATTGTCCGCACCATGGGGCACCGCATCTTCAAACTGGAACCCGTCCACGGTTTTGCCGCCGAAAGCTCCGCAGCCATGGTCATCACCGGCGCATCCCTTCTGGGCGCGCCCGTCAGCACCACCCACACCATCACCGCCTGCATCTTCGGCGTGGGCTCCACCAAACGCCTCTCCGCCGTGCGCTGGAACGTGGCCGGCGACCTCATCACCGCCTGGATTCTGACCCTCCCCGCCGCCGGCAGCGTGGGCTTCGTGGCTTACAAGCTGCTGCACCATATTTGGAATTGAGATTTTTTGTGGGGGGAAGGGAACGTTTGTACACAAAAGTTCCCTTCCCCCCACACCCCCCATCCCTCAAAAAACTTTTTTCTTTCACGGAACTGCGCAGGACGTACCCTGAGCAGGTAGGGGAAGATGTCTTTTGCGACCCTATGCCCCATGGCCACACGCGACCCTGGGCAAGCAGGGGGGAAGAAAGGCATCGGATAAAGAGTTACGGAAGTGGCGTCGGCATATTGAGGGGCATCGGCCCCCAGAGAGCGGGGATGGCTGACGACTGCTCTGCAAGGATTTTCTTGAAAATCCTTGCCACAAAATGCGAGAAGGCAGGCTTTTGCCTGCCGTAAGCGAGCATTTCAAGTGTTAACTGCTCTAGAGGATAGATTTTTTTGTCGTGCCGTGAACACAGAAGCCCCTGACCGAAAAAAGACAGGGGCTTCTGTGTTCAGAATTCTTGCTGAGGCGGGGCCAGGGTACGCACGGTGGCGCGCCCTGGAAGAAGAATGTTTTTTGAAAAAAGGGGCGTAGGGGAGGAACCCCTTTGTTCACAAAAGGTTTTCTCCCCTACAAAAAGCTCCCTTTTAGTCAACCTTGTCTTTTTTGAGCCAGGACATCATGCTGCGCAGTTCTTTGCCCACCTTTTCGATCTGGTGTTCGGATTCATTGCGGCGGGTGGTGAGGAACATGGGGTAGCGGGCGCGGGATTCAAGGATGAAGTTCCGCGCGAAGACGCCGCTCTGGATGTCTTTGAGCACGGCCTTCATTTCTTTTTTCACGTTCTCATTGATGAGGCGCGGTCCGGAAACATAGTCGCCGTATTCGGCGGTATTGCTGATGGAGTAGCGCATGCGGGAGAGGCCGCCTTCGTAGATGAGGTCCACGATGAGCTTCATTTCGTGCATGCATTCAAAGAAGGCCATTTCCGGCTGGTAGCCGGCTTCCACCAGGGTTTCAAAGCCGGCCTTGATGAGGGCGGAGAGGCCGCCGCAAAGCACGGCCTGTTCGCCGAAGAGGTCGGTTTCGGTTTCTTCGCGGAAGGTGGTTTCGATAACGCCGGAGCGGGTGCCGCCGATGCCCTTGGCATAGGCCAGGGCGGTTTTGAGGGCGGAGCCGGTGGCGTCCTGCTCAATGGCTACCAGGCAGGGCACGCCGCCGCCCTCGGTGAAGGTGCGGCGCACCAGATGACCGGGGCCCTTGGGCGCGATGAGGAAGACGTCCACGTCCTTGGGCGGCAGGATCTGGCTGAAATGGATATTGAAGCCGTGGGCGAAAAGCAGGGCCTTGCCCTTGGTAAGGTGGGGCTTGATGTCGCTTTCGTACACGGTGGCCTGCACTTCGTCAGGCAGCAGGATCATGATCAGGTCGGCCTGGGCCGCGGCTTCGGCAGCGGAAACAGGGGTAAAGCCATGCTCTTTGGCCAGTTCGTAGTTGGCGCCGCCGGGGCGCTGGCCCACCACTACCTTGACGCCGGAATCGCGCAGGTTCTGGGCGTGGGCGTGGCCCTGGCTGCCGTAGCCGATGATGGCCACGGTCTTGTTTTTGAGGCAACTGAGGTCCGCATCCTGATCGTAATAAACTTTCATCTGATCTTCCTCTGGGTACTCACGGTTAAAAAAGGGTTCCTCCCCGCCCGCGCGGGGAGGAACAGTGTGCGCGTCTTTCGGGCATGCCCCCGGAAGGGGGGTGGCGTCAATCGGTTTTTTTGGAGCGGCGCATGGCCACTGCACCTGTGCGGGCCACTTCCTTGATGCCGAAACGCTGCAGCAGGCCCAGGATGGCGTCCAGTTTTTCCTGGTCGCCGGTCGCCTCAATGGTCATTTCGTTGTGGCTCACGTCCACAACCTTGCAGCGGAATATTTCCACGGTGCGCAGAATTTCGCCGCGAGCCGTGCCTTCGGCCTGCACTTTGACGAACATCATCTCGCGCGTTACGGCGGGAATGTCCGCAAAGTCCACCACCTTGATGACAGACACGATTTTGTGGAGCTGCTTCATAATCTGCTCCAGAATCAGGCTGTCGCTGTCGGTGGTGATGGTCATGTGTGAAACGCCCTCTTCGAGGGACGGGGCCACATTGAGCGAATGGATATTGAAGCCGCGCCCGCTGAACAAACCCACCACGCGCGAGAGCACGCCGGGTTCGTTCTCCACCAGCACGGAAAGCACATGTCTTTGCATAACCGCCTCCCTTACACCAGCAACATTTCGTCGAGCGCCGCACCGGCGGGCACGATGGGGTACACGTTTTCCTCCCGTTCCACCACCACGTCGATGAAGGCGGGGTTGGGCGTGCCCAGGGCCTTTTCCAGCACGGGGCGCAGGTCCGCCGCGCTGGTGATGCGGTAGCCTTCAGCTCCGTAGGCTTCGGCCAGTTTTACAAAGTCCGGCTGGGCCTCCATATTGGTGGAGCTGTAGTTCTGGTTGTAGAAGAGGTCCTGCCACTGGCGCACCATGCCAAGGTAGCGGTTGTTGAGAATGATGACCTTGATGGGCAGCTTGTTGGCCACCACGGTGGCCAGCTCCTGGATGTTCATCTGCAGCGAGGCGTCGCCGGCCACGGTAATGACTTTCTTTTGTGGAAAGGCGAACTGCGCCCCCACCGCGGCGGGAAAGCCGTAGCCCATGGTGCCCAGGCCGCCGCTGGTGAGCAGGGTGCGGGGCTTGGTAAAGGTATAGAACTGGGCCACCCACATCTGGTGCTGGCCCACTTCGGTGGTGATGATGGCCTCGCCCCCGGTGAGATCGTAGAGGGTCTCGATCACTTCCTGAGGTTTGAGGTGGCCGTTTTTCTGATAGCCCAGGGGTTTGCTTTCTTTCCACTGGGCCACGGCCGCCAGCCATGCGGCGTGCTGATCGGCCCAGTCCCGGCCCTGCTGTTTGGCGTCGCAGATTTCGGCAATGCCCTCCAGGGCCAGGCGACAGTCGCCCACCACAGGCACTTCCACTTCCACATTCTTGCGGATGGAGGTGGGGTCGATATCAATATGCACGATGCGCGCTTTGGGCGCAAAGGCGGCCAGTTTGCCGGTGACGCGGTCGTCAAAGCGTGCGCCCACGCACATGAGCACATCGGCATTGTTGATAGCCAGGTTGGCCGCGTAGGTGCCGTGCATACCCACCATGCCAAGCCAGAGGGGGTCTGTGGCGGGAAAGGAGCCCAGCCCCATGAGGGTGCAGGTGACCGGGATTTGCAGTTTGCGGGCCAGAGCGGTCAGGGCCTGGCCGGCGTTGGCCATGATCACGCCGCCGCCGGCCAGAATGACCGGGCGTTCCGCCTGGGCCAGTTCTTCCACCGTGCGCCGCAACTGGTTCAGGTTGGGCTTGTAGGTGGGGTTGTAGCTGCGCATGGAAACGGCATCGGGCCAGACAAATTCCGTCCGGGCCTGCATGACGTCCTTGGGCAGGTCCACCAGCACGGGGCCGGGACGGCCGGAGCGGGCCAGGAAGAAGGCCTGGCGGATGGTTTTGGCCAGTTTGCGCACATCCTTGACCAGAAAGTTGTGCTTGGTGCAGGGGCGCGTGATGCCTACGATGTCCACTTCCTGAAAGGCGTCGTTGCCGATGAGCTGGGTGGGTACCTGCCCGGTAAATACCACTAGCGGGATGGAGTCGGCATAGGCCGTGGCAATGCCGGTTACCGTGTTGGTAGCCCCAGGACCGGAGGTTACCAGACACACGCCTGCCTTGCCGGAGGCGCGGGCATAGCCGTCGGCCGCATGTACGGCGCCCTGCTCGTGCCGTACCAGCACGTGGTGCAGTTCAGGATGCCGCGGCAGCTCATCGTAAATGTCAATGACCGCACCGCCGGGGTAGCCGAACAGCACGTCCACGCCTTCTCTCTTCATGGACTCGAGGAGAATCTGCGCACCTGTACATTCCATAACCGGCTCCTTACAACAGCTCGGCTATCCTTGCTTTTTCAGACGGTCAAGGATGGCCATAAGCTGGGTTTTACCCTCAAGTTTCTGCTTTTTGAGCTGCTTGAGGGTTTGTTCCTCGGTGGGTGTGCGAAAAGCCTTGTGCTCCAGTTTTTCCACCTGCTTTTCGTAGAGTACGTGATCGTCCCAAAGGGATTTCAGCTCCGGATCAGTGGCCGCGTACTTTTTTAGTAGTTCCAGTTCGTGCTGATCCATACGAACGCTCCCGTGTTATAGTGTTCGTGCACAGGGCGTTGCCCCCGCGCGTGAAACCGTGGTTTTGCGCCCCGCAGGGCTATACAAGGGTCATGGCGTACTGGGCCAGTGAGGCAACCACTATGCGGTTGAACAGCTCAATGGCCAGCAGCACCACCACCGGGGAAAAATCCATGCCGCCCGTGTAGGTAAAGGGCAGCCATTTGCGCACCCGGTAAAAGACCGGTTCGGTCAGTGCGCGCAGTGCCCGCACAATGGGATTGTATGGGTCGGGCCGCACCCAGGTCAGCACGGCCGCAATGATAACAATCCAGAAATAGAGGTTCAAAAGCCCCCCCAGCACCAGGGCAACGGCGCTCAGGGTGTTGGCAAGAACAATCATGCGCCCTCCAGCGTGGCTGTCTTGAGCAGTGCGTCAGTGCGCCCTGCAATTGCAACTGTTTTTTACGTCCGCCGCGGCCTGTGCGCGCCATGTCCGGCGCTGCGCCCCGATGGGCTTCATCTGTGCGGTCAAGTACGCCGCGTACGCCTTTGCCGCCCCGTGCCGACGCAAAAATCCGCAGGGCGTCCGCCCCGGCGGCGCGTCTGTCAGGCGCTGCGGCCGGCAGTGCCGGGCAGGGCCTCGGCCAGGGCCGCGTGCAGCTCGTCAAAACTCTCGGTTTTGATCTGTCCGCCCAGGGGGCCGGCGTTAAAGGCGGCAAAAACCACCCCGGCCCCTTCCGCGGTGGTTTTGTCGTGCTCGCTGTCGCCAACAAAAAGCACGTCCGCCGGATTGCAGCCCCAGGCTGCGCAGATGCGCTGCGCGCCTTCCGGCGAGGGCTTGGGCGCGGCCGTATCCGCCGCGACCACAGGATCAAAATAGGAGGGCAGGGCAAAAATGTCCAGAACCCTCTGAATGCCGTGCAGCCGACGGTTGGTGTGCACAGCCATGCGCACCCCGCGGGCGCGCAGGTCATCAACAAAAGGACGAAAGCCCTCCTGCAGGCGCAGCAGGGGCACGATGTCGCGGTCATAAACCACGTGATGGCTGACCACCTCGTCAATGCGCTGGTGCAACGCTGGCGGCACAATATGCCGTAAAGCCTGCCCTGCCGTGGCCATGAAGCAGTACTTTTCCTGCTCCGGCGTCATGGGCGGCAGGCCAAAGACGGCCAGCACCCTGTTATAAAAAATGCTGTTGGACTCGCGCGAATCCAGCAACACGCCGTCGCAGTCAAAAATGACCCCGGCGAGCCCGTGGGGAAAAAGCCGGGCACTCATGACCCGGCCTCCTGCAGCCGCCGCGCCGCGCATCCGGCGGAACGGCGCCAATCCTCAATAGTGGTATGCGGCATCCTTTCTCCTCTGGGCAAAAGCATAGCCGGTGGCGGGAGGAAGCGCAAGGCGCAGTATTGTCAGAAGCGGCGTATTTGCATATATACACGCCAGCCCCGTTGCCGTTCCGGCAGGCGGGGCAAGTCCGGCCGGTTCCCGGCACAACAAGGAGTATGCATCATGGAACAGGGCACCATCCGCCTCAAGACAGGCCTTGCGGAAATGCTCAAAGGCGGCGTGATTATGGACGTCACCACGCCCGAACAGGCCAAGATAGCCGAAGACGCGGGCGCCTGCGCCGTCATGGCCCTGGAGCGCGTGCCCGCCGACATCCGCGCCGCGGGCGGCGTGGCCCGTATGGCCGACCCCACCATTGTTAAAAAAATTATGGAAGTGGTCAGCATCCCGGTCATGGCCAAGGCGCGCATCGGCCATTTTGTGGAGGCCCGCATCCTTGAAGCTCTGGGCGTGGACTATATCGACGAAAGCGAAGTGCTCACCCCCGCCGACGACAAGTATCATATTGACAAGCGCGACTTTACCGTGCCCTTTGTCTGCGGCTGCCGCAATCTGGGCGAGGCCTTGCGCCGCATTGCTGAAGGCGCGGCCATGATCCGCACCAAGGGCGAACCCGGCACCGGCAACGTGGTGGAAGCCGTGCGCCACTGCCGGCAGGTCATGGACGAAATCCGCACGCTCTGCGCCTTGCCTGAAGCAGAGGTGGCCAACTTTGCCAAAGAGATCGGCGCGCCCCTGGAAGTCTGTTACGCCGTGCGTAAGGAAGGCCGCCTGCCTGTGGTCAACTTTGCCGCCGGCGGCATTGCCACGCCGGCCGACGCTGCCATGATGATGCATCTGGGCTGCGACGGCGTGTTTGTGGGTTCCGGCATTTTCAAGTCCGGCGACCCCGCCAAGCGCGCCAAGGCCATTGTGCAGGCCGTGACCAACTACAAGGATTTCGCCATGCTGGCCGAAATCTCCCGCGATCTGGGCGAGGCGATGGTGGGCATTGAAATCTCCACTATTCCCACCGAACAGCGCATGCAGGAACGGGGCTGGTAGCCGTGGCCGGGCTTTGCGTGGGCGTGCTGGCCCTGCAGGGAGCCTTTCGCGAGCATGGGGACGCCTTGACCCGTCTGGGCGCCACAGTCCGCGAGGTGCGCCAGCTCAAGGATCTGGACGGGCTGGACGCCATTGTCCTGCCTGGCGGCGAAAGTACGGTTATGGGCAAGCTGCTGCAGGAATGGAGCATGCTGGAACCCCTGCGTCAACGCATCCTGGCGGGCATGCCCGTCTACGGCAGCTGCGCCGGCCTCATCCTGCTTTGTACGGATGTCGAAGGTTCGGACCAGCCCCGCCTGGGCGTGCTGGACGCCACCGTGCGGCGCAATGCCTTTGGCCGCCAGGTGGACAGCTTTGAAACGGACCTGACCCTGCCCGACCTGGGGGCGGAACCTGTGCACGCCGTGTTCATCCGCGCGCCCGTGCTCACCCGCGTGGGGCCGGACGTGCGCGTGCTGGCTCAAGTGGGCAGCCAGGCCGTGGCCGTACGTCAGAACAATGTGCTGGGCACCTCCTTCCACCCTGAGCTCACCGACGATCCTCGCCTGCACCAGTACTTCCTTACCATGTGCAGTTAGACCTTGGTGGGGGGGGGGCAAGGTATTTTTGTCTACAAAAATACTCTGCCCCCCCTACAGCTCTTGTCCTGTTACAACACTTTTCCTCAAGTGGCGCACAAGGCGTACCCCGGCCAGGGCATTGCAACGTTGCAATGTTCTGGCGGCTGCGTAAGCGCAGCTGCAGCCATTGCGACGAAGGAAGTTACGGGCAAAAACCGCAGCGCTAGCTACTTGCGCGCTTAAACGTCGGAACGAGCGCGCCGTAAACTTTGAGCATACGCATCCCCAAGGGGAATTTGCTCCAGCGGGGGCATCTTCCGCGTTGCCGGGCGGCTGTGCCGGGGGTAAAACCACTGCGGCGCGGCAGGCCCTGGCGACGCCCCTTTGGCCAGGACAGTGCCCCGCGCGGACTTGCGGGTTTTTTTGAAAAAAATCCAAAAAGTGTTTGACAGGGAGAGGGCGCCGGACTACATTCGTCTTTCGCCGCTTGAAACCGGAACGGTTCGGCCCACGGCAAAAGAAATTTTGCGGGAAGCGAAAAAAACGGTTGACAGAGACGGCAGTGGGGTGCATAACCCTGCAACGCGACTTGAGAAAACGGATTTTTGAGCAACACGCGGCAAAAAAGAAATTTTGCCGGAAGCGAAAAAAACGGTTGACTCCGGAAGCGAAGGGGAGCATAAACACTCCTCGCGCCGACCGAAAAGGTCCGGCGGGGCCGGAAGGTCCGGTGGTTCATTGACAAGTGAATAGCGAGTGGGAAGGAAATCTTTGAGATTCCGATTTTCGCCCGCAAGGGTGAGAATCTTGTACAGAATTTGAACTGGAGAGTTTGATTCTGGCTCAGATTGAACGCTGGCGGCGTGCTTAACACA